>JAKJDA010000001.1:4665-30572 GCA_022706165.1 Candidatus Hydrogenedentota bacterium
CCCGCCGTTCGATGGGCGGCGATCCCGGCGGTTTGCGTCGCGCTTGCGGCATGCGGCGCCGCGACGTTTTTTCAAACGCGCTATTGGCGCGATAGCGCAACGCTGTTTCAGCATGCGCTTGCGACGGGAAACGACGGAGCCATTGTGCGCTCGAACCTCGCAATGGGGCTCGACGAACAAGGCCGGCGCGACGAGGCGCTGCATCACTTGCGCGAGGCGCTGCGCCTGAACCCGGACGCGGTGAATGTCTTGAGCAATCTCGGCAAAACGCTTGGCGATCGCAACGAACTCGACGAAGCGCGCGCCCATCTCGAAAAGGCCGTTCAACGCGATCCCAAACATGCCGACGCGAGGAACAATCTCGGCGGGATTTTGCTTAAGCAAGGCCGTGTCGCGGAGGCGCTTTCCCATTTGCGGGAGGCGGTCGCGCTGGCCCCTGCCTGCGCTGGAGCGCGCAACAACCTTGGCTTGGCGCTGCAACAAACAGGACAAGTCGACGAGGCCCGCGCTCAATTCGAAAAGGCCATTGCCTGCGAGCCGGAGAGCCCCAGCGCGTACAACAATCTGGGGCGTCTTTGTTTCGCGCAAGGCGACGCCGGCCGCGCCGCCGATTGGTTCCGCCGCGCCATCGCGGCCGCGCCTCGCGACGCAAGCGCATACGCCAATCTCGGATCGTTGATGCTCAAGGCGGGCAGACGCGACGAAGCGCTGCGACATTTCGAAACCGCTGTTTTGTTGGCGCCGGGCGATGCGGGCATGCAGGCAAGTCTCGCGGCGGTCCGGCTCCAAGGTCTTTCGAGGGAGGACGCGATTCGCCAATGCGCCGATGCCGTGGCCCGAAATCCGAGGGATGCGGCGGCGCAAGCGGCGTTGGGGCGTCTTCTCGCCGAAGGCGGCGACCCGGGCGCGGCGCTTTCTCATTTGCAGGAAGCCGTGCGCCTAGCGCCGCATGACGCCGCTGTGCGGGGCAACTTGGGCGCCGCCCTGATGCAGCTCAATCGTTATGGAGAGGCCCGCCCCGAACTCGAGGAGGCCTTGCGCCTCAATCCCCATGACGCCGGCGCCCATAACAATCTTGGCGGTCTTCTCGCGATGCAAGGCGAACACGCAAAAGCGAAAAGCCATTTCCAGGAAGCGGTCCGCCTCAATCCCGGCGACGCGAACGCGCAGCGCAATCTGTCCAATATCATGCGGGAGCTTGGCCAAACCGGCGTGTCCGACTCTCAGGGGCTTTTGGCCCCCCAGGCGCCTTCCGGCGCGAGTTGATTCGAAAGAATCGCGAGGCCGCGCGCTTGGTTTTTGCGTGAACCCCAAGGCATTGAGGCCTTTTTCGGCAAGCGATACAATAGCCGAATGAAGAGGAGAGTGCGGGAAAAATCTTCCAGCATGGCTGACGGCAGGGGGGAGGCTCGTGTCGACGGGGGGCTTTTCCCGTCTATCGTGATGGGGCAGTCCCGCGACGGCGCAATCGTTGAATGGGGAGCCGATGCGGAGGCCGCGTACGGATATGCGGCCTCGGAGATTGCGGGCGAGTCTTCGAGCATCCTTTTCCCGCACGGGTTGTTTCGTCAGTGGCACAACACGTGTTCGCGCGTGCTGCGCGGCGAATGCATCGCAGGCTATAAGACCGTGCACATCGCAAAGGGAGGACGTCACCTGGATGTCGTCCTCGACTTGGAGCCGCAGGGAGGCGGCGTCGAGCCTCCGTCGGGCATTTTGGTGCGCGTCACCAGCATCCAGCCGCGCACGCCCACGCCCGAGGTGCTTTCCGGCAGCGACATGTGGACCCGCGCGATTGTGGAGACGGCAATCGACGGCATCATCGCCATTAACGAATTCGGCACCATCGAATACGTCAACCCGGCCGCGCAGCGCCTGTTCGGCTATGCCGCGCACGAACTGATGGGCCAGAACGTGCATATCCTGATGCCGTCGCCGTTTCGCGAGGAACACGATCAGCGTCTCGCCGATTACCGATCGGGCGGCCCTGCGCGCGTTATTGGTTCCGCTCGCGAGGTCGACGGGCAACGCAAAGACGGATCCATTATCCCGATCGAACTGTCCGTCAGCGAAGTGCGTCTGGGCGATCGCCAGATATTCACTGGCATCTTGCATGATCTAAGCCGTCGCCGGAAGGTGCAGGAGGAGAAGGACCAACTCTTGCGCGACCTGAACCGGCGCAACATCGAGTTGACGTGTCTTTACCGCGTGGGCGAATCGAGCCGGTCCCGGCCTACGCTCAACGCCATTTTTCAGGATGTGGCGAATCTGGTGCGGCCCGCGTGCCACTACCCCGACATCACCCATGTTCGCGTATCGTTCGACGGCGAAACCTACGTCGATGAGCCGTTTCACGAAACGCCATGGTTTCTTTCGGCGGACATAGACGTCGCGGGTCGTCGCCGCGGCAAGGTCGAGATATTCCACATGGAGGCGCGACCTCCTCGCCAGATCGGGCCCTTTCTCAAAGAAGAGCGCGATCTGATTGGCGCGATCGCGCATACGTTAGGCGAGACCGTCGAGCGCCGTGAAGCCGAGGCGCAGGTTATCCAAGCGTCCAAGCTGGCAAGCATCGGCGAACTCGCGGCGGGCGTTGGACATGAGATCAACAATCCCGTGAACGGCATCATGAACTGCGCCGACATTCTCGCGGCGCAGTTCGAACCCGGTTCGAAAAATCGGCAATTCGCCGATCTGATTCGCTCCGAAGCCGATCGCATTGCCCGAATCGTCCACAGTCTGTTGACCTTTTCGCGCCAAGAACGCGAACGGCACAGCCCCGCGCGCCTATGCGACATCGTCGAGGCGGTTTTGTCGCTCAGCCGCAAGAAAATCGCGAAATCGAACGTCGATTTGCGCGTTGACGTGCCCGAAGACCTGCCCAAAGTCCGTTGCCGCAGCGAGCACATGCAGCAAGTGATCATGAATCTCATCATCAACGCGCTTCATGCTCTCGACGAAAAATACCCCGACCGTCACCCAGACAAACGGTTGTCATTGTCTGCGCGCACGATCGAGCTTGGCGGGAATCCGTATCTCCGTCTTACCGTGGAAGACCACGGCTGCGGCATCGCGCCGCAACACATGGAACGGCTGTTCGACCCTTTTTTCACCACCAAAGGCCGCGATAAAGGCACCGGCCTGGGGCTTTCCGTCAGCGACGGCATCGTCAAGGAGCACGGCGGCCAGATCAGCGTCGAGAGCGAAAAAGGCCGCTACGCCCGGTTTCACGTCGACCTGCCTCTATCATGACGCGGGCTATGCTGGCCCTTGGCCGCCCGGCGCGCCGATGGCCGTCCGTTTGCTGCGTTCGATGGATTGCAGCGCCAGATAGCTCTCGCCGTATTCGGCAAGATGTCCGAGCTCCGTATCGTACTGACTGTAGTGCCGTTCCTCATCGACCACCAAGTCTTCGAACAATTTCTTTGATACGGAATCGGCATTGGCGGAACACTCATTGGCCCAGCGGTTATAGGCAAGCGCGCTGTCCTGCTCCATCTTGCACGCTAGTTCGAGCATGTCCAACACCTTCGTCAGTTTTTGGACGGGGTGCGAAGCGACGATCTCGACCTCGCCTTTCAAAAACAAAATGCGATCGGCAAGCCGCTCGATATGCAACATTTCCTCGATGGCCGTGCGTTTGAACAGGTTTGCCAACAGGTCCAATCCCTGATCGTCGCAATGAAAGTGGAAATACATGTATTGGTGGACTGCCGAAAGCTCATCCGCCACCGCTTTGTTCAACACGTCGACGCTCTTCTCATGCATGCTTCGCACTCCTTCCTTCGTGATTCGCGCGGCCCTTGCCGCGAATGCGTCCGTCCGCGCTACGTGGCGGCATTATGCATGCTGGGGGATGGATCGTGTCAACTACCCCATCGATCCTTGAGCCAAACCCGGAAGGCATTATGGATCGAACGGCTTGTCTCTGTGGAAATCGGGCAAGTAGGCATTGCGGCTAGCGGGGGATTGGACAAGGAGGTTATCGAAGCCAAGGTCGAGTGCGTATTGAACGACGTCGTCGTATTCTTTGGGCGTGACAGGCCGGGCGATGTCCTCAAACATATGCGCGTGATATTGCGGCGAATACTGGCTCATCAAACTAATCGTCACGCCGGTCATATTCTGGTCCTTCATCCAGAGCAGAAAAGAGTATGAACCGGATACGTCGCCGGGCATCACTAGGTGACGGACGATGAGCCCCCGAATGGCGCGGCCCCGGCGTATGCGGACGCGCCCGGTCTGGCGAAACATTTCCTTGATGGCGGCCTGGGCGCTCTCGGGATAGTTCCGCGCAGTCGAATAGCGCTCTGCGCATGCGGCGTCCATGTATTTGAGATCGGGCAGATAGACATCGACGATGTCTTCCAAGAGCGCGAGCAGTTCGATCGTTTCAAATCCGTTGGTATTGTAGACCAGCGGGAGTTCCAGGCCTTGCCGGCAGGCATCGCGGAGGGCGAGCATGATGGGGTAGATGTAGTGTGTCGGCGTGACGAGGTTGATGTTTTCCGCGCCGAGGTCCTGCAAGGTCAAGAATGCTTGTGCCAGTTCCGGATACGGCGCGTCGACGCCGTGGCCCTGGTGGCTGATCTGGTAATTTTGAGAAAAAAACACCGTGCCTGATCCGCCGCGTCCCACCAGCGCCGGTTCTTCGCCGAAATGCAACGTCGCCGAGGCATACCGCACGCGATCGGGCGCCGGTGAATCCGTCCGGCAAAAGCCTTGCTCGCCCTCGAGGCGTCGCGCTCCGCACCGTCGTTCGCACACACAACATTCGGACATCAAGTTGCGCAACGTCGGCAAAATGGTTTCGATGCGTTCCGCTTTCTTCAAGATAAAGTCTCGTGCAGGTTGTTTCGAGCCGGTTCGGTCATCAGTGTATCCCAAATCCCGACCGAAGCGAGAATCATTCCGCTATTGGATTAACTTTCAAAGGGGAACGTAGGGCGAGTCAGGCCGGAAATCCGGGACCCCTTCAATATTTTATTGACTTTTGCCGCTTTGATAGATAGGATTCGATGGCGGTGGGTAGTGTATCCAAGCTGGTGCGCATGGATGCGCGAAGGGAGTCAAACGCCCAAGGCTACGTCTGCATTGTTCTGGCAAGCGCGACGTTATGGAGACGGATGCCGCGTGCAATGCGGATTGCACGGCGCGAGGGCTGCAAGGTTTCTTGGGAGGCGCGAGTTCCGAAAAGCGTGTACGCGAAAAGGCTTGGCGATCGATGTTGATCGCGCGCCCGCGATCGGGATAGCAGTACGGCGATGACAAAACACGATGTCAGACGGGCCTTGGACGGCCTGCATTGTCTTCCCGCATTGCCCAAGGTGGTGGAACAGGGCATCGCGCTTGCTTCGCGATCTCCGGCGCCGACGGATTCGGTGGCGCGGCTGGTCTCGCTTGATCCGGCTCTAACGGGGGCCGTGTTCCGTCTTGGGGCGCGTCCGGACGAGACGGCTCCGCGTCCGTGCGATATTGTGGAAACGGTGCAGCGTTGTCTCGACGAGGGATCGTTGTACGCTTTGCTTATGGAGACCGCCCTCGCCTATCCCGAATCTCCTCAGCCGTTTCACCATGGATACTGGAAACACAGCGTTGCGACGGCTCTATTGGCGGAAGGCGTTGCGCGGCAAGTAACGGACGTGCCCGCCGCCCTGGCCTATGTAGCCGGATTGACGCATGACATCGGGCGTTTGGCGTTGAGCCAAATCGCTCCCAAACGATTCGCCGATTTTCTGGATTGGGCTCCGGCGGACCCGATGGGCGTTCTTGCGATCGAGCAGCAGTTGTTCGGCGTGGACCATGCGGTGGCGGGGAAGTGGCTGGCCGAGCTATGGCGGCTGCCCCGTTCCGTGGTTGCGGCGATATGGTTTCATCATCATCCTGCCGGAAGTCTTGAAGGAACGCAGTATCCTACTCGGCTTATCGATCTTGTGGCGTTGGCCGACGCGGCGGCGCATTGCGACTTCGATGAGAATTCCTCGCCGCCGGAGCAGCATCAAGCCGCCCTTTCCGCCCTGATCGCTCGCTTGGGAATTTCGCGGGAGACCATGGAGGGGATCCGCCGGAATGCGGCCATGGAACTTGGCGCTCGCAGCACGTTGTTGTTTCCGGAAGATTCCGCGGGCCGTTCGCTGCAGCGTGTGGTCAGTTCGGCCCTTCGCGCGAACATGCGACCTCATACCCAGGCGGCGGAGCTCCGTCGAACGACGGCCCAACTGCGGGTGTTGCATGAGCTGGAACAGAGGCTGCTTCCCGGACTGTCGCTCACCGAAATCGTTTCGCATTGCGCCGAGGCCTTGCGCCAAGGCCTTGAAGTCGAAAGCGGCGCGTGCATTGTGGCTGATCCCAGCGGCGCGTTCGTGTACGGAAAATCGTGGGATGCCGTTTTCCCGTTGCCGGAGGATGTGTTCGTCCATTTAGAAACGGGCGAATCCTCCGGTATCGAGGCCATGGGGCGTCGCTGCCAGACCGCGCTAAGCGGGTTGCTCGTCGGCGAGGGGCCGATTGCGTGGGAAGGGGGGCGGATTGTTGCGTTGGAGGAGCGCGGCGGTGTGTTGCTGGCGCCCATTATGGCGGGACGCTGGCATATCGGGATGATTCTGCTGGATGCCGGACAGGCGGCTTGTCGCGTCGAGCCCGCCGCCATCGACGCCTATGCGAAGGCCTGCGCCACGGCCGTGCTGCGTCATCGCGCCGAGGAGCGTCTGCGCGAGCAGTCCGAAGAACTCGCCGCAACGCTGCTGGAACAAGGAAAAGGAAGCTCGGGGGCCGCGTCCGCCGCGGTGAAAACATCGCTCGACGAATGGACCGTTGCGGCGGCGCACGCGTTCGATGGGCCGGTGAATGCCTTGGCCAGTCACGCGCACCTGTTGATGGGGCGTCTTGTCGATCCTGCAGACCTGCGCACGTTCAAGGCATTATTGCAGCAGATACGCCGGACCCGCGAGATTGTGTCCGATTTGCTTGCCTACGCGACGCCGCCGGAGCCGAAGCTCGAGCCCAGTCTTCTCAATTTTTCCCTGCGCCAGTTCGTGGCGGCGCGTCAGGAATCCCTTTCTCTGCAAGGGATTGCCGTGGTCGAGGAATATGCGGATGGCTTGCCGCGCGTCATGATAGATCGCCGGCATTTCGAGCAGACGATCGATCGCCTCTTCGCGAATGCGGAGGACGCCATGGCGAAAACAGGCGGCCGTATCACGGTGACTACCGGCGTCTCTCCCGATCGATCTTGCGTCACGGTTCGCATTGCCGACACCGGATCGGGGATTACGTCCGAACACGCAGAGAAGGCATTCGTTCCGTTTTTCACGACGCATCCTCCCGGAGAGCGAAGCGGCCTTGGTTTAAGCGTATGCCAGGGATTGCTGCGGGGGATGGGCGCGACGATCGCCTTGCATGGAGAGCCCGGGGCTGGCGCCGTCGCGTTGCTGACCTTTACATCCGTTTTTCACGAGACCGAATCGCCGGATAGGCCGGTCGAGATTCCCTCCGCGAACGGCGGCGCGCCCATTATCGAGCCGATTCATCGCCCCAAAGATCCGCCGACGATTCTAGTGGTGGATGACGATGACGACCTGCGCGCCGTCATTTGCGAGACCCTTCGAGGGCGCGGTTACGCGGTTCAGTCGGCGGCGGATGGATACGAGGCTCTTGGCGCAGTCGCTTCGGCGCGAGTCGATCTCATGCTGCTTGATGTGCACATGCCGCGAAAAGACGGGCTCGCTGTGTTGAGCGAACTCAACGCGCGGGGCTTGCACGTCCCCGCAATTGTCATGAGCGGATTTTTAGGCGATGAGGAGGCGGCCGAAGCTATCCGCATGGGAGCGCGCAGTTGCCTGCGAAAGCCTTTCCGCTTGGAAGTGCTTCTCTCGGAGATTGAGGATGCCCTCCCCCTGAGTCCGGCCGTCCGGTGATTCCGGCGCGATCCGATCTCCGGACATCGTCGGGAACACAAAGACGCTGTCCCTGCGTTTCCCCCTGCTTCAAGTTGAAGCCCTTACGTCCAGACCGTAGACTCCCAGCATGATGGGAGTCGTGACGAAGGAACAGCAGGCCGCCGGATCCCCCGCGACAAACCGCCGCCGCATGGCCGCGTGGGAGTGGTATGCGCTGGCGGGCATTTTGTGTTTGGGCGCGGCGCTTCGGGCAGCGTATCTGATCGAGTTCATCCAGGATCCTTCGTTTTCACTGCCCCGTCCCGATCCGGCGTTTCACGACGATTGGGCCCGAGCGCTTAGCGGACAGTATGACCCGGCGCATCCGGTTCCCTATGGGCCGGGTCAACCCGACAACCTGCCGTTTATTCGCCCTCCCGCGTACCCGTATTTTTTGGCCGCGCTGTATGCGTTGAATGGCGGCAGTTATCTCTGGACGTATGCCATGCAGATGACATTGGGCCTCTTCAGCGTCGCGCTGGGATTTTTTTTGGCGCGTGCTCTTATGGGGCGGGCCGTGGCCCTGACCTTTTCATTCCTTTTTGCCTCCTACTGGGTTTTTGTCTACTACGAGAGCCAACTGCACGCCATCGCGCTCACGCTTTTTTTGCAGTTGTTGTTTATGGGGGCGCTCTACCTGTGGGCCCGGCGGCCCACAGGGGCGCGAGCATTGGCGGCCGGCCTGATCATGGCGTTGCTGGCGCTTGCCAATTCGATTGTGCTCACATTCGTCCCTGTGGCCTTGGCGTGGTTGCTTTATGTGGCGCGGCGCAAAACATCGTGGTTCGCCGCGTTTGTCTCGCCGGTTGTGTTTGCCGCGGGACTCGCCTTGGGCATTGCGCCCGTCACGTTTCATAACCACCGTGTCACCGGCGCCTGGACGGCCGTCACTCCCGGCGGCGGACTCGTGCTCTATATGGGCAACAATCCCGATGCAACGGGGTCCTATGCCATGCCCGACAAGGTCCGCGCGTCACGCTCCCTCTACGACTTCATGGACGTCATGCATGCTTCGTTCACCGAACAGACCCTGGGGGCCATGTCCATGGCCGAGGCAGACCGATACTATGGTCGCAAGGCGCTCGCGTACATGCTGAGCCATCCCGGGAAAACGCTGACGCGCATGGCGGTGAAGGCGGCTCTGTTTGCCAGTCCTTTCGAATTCATGCACAACTACACCGTGGTCGAGTACGATCGCGCGTTTTCGCGCGTGCTCGGGCGGCTCCCCGGCAATTTTGCGTACGCGTTGACGGGTTTTCTCATCGGCGGCGCGGCATGGGCTGCATCCTGGTTTCGGCGTAGAGAGAAGACCGCCGCGCAGCAAGAAGACGTCTTTCCGGCTCAAGCCGTTGTCGTTGCCATGGCATGCTTCGTGTTCTGCGGATTCCTCTCGTATCTGCCTTTCTTTGTCGTGTCACAGTTCAGGGTCCCGCTGATACCGTTCATGCTGCTATTCGGCGCATACGGCCTCGTTGCGTTTGCCGGCTTCCTGACAGAACGGCAGTGGAAAAGGGCCGCCGTCATGGCGGCGGGGGGCGCGATTCTCTATGCGACGTGCTCGATGCCGCTGGCGCCCTTCGATTCCAAGGAAAACCTCTTCGTGTGGCATTTCCAACGCGCTCTTGATTACGCCCGTCTTGGCGAGGGCGCCGTTGCAGAACGCGAGTTCGCTTTGGCGGCGGACGCCCAGCCCGAAGTTTTCAGGATGTACGCGGAACGCGCCGTCACGCTGACGCAATCCCGCGATTTCGATGCGGCATGGGACGAGAGCAACCGCGCGGTGAGTCTTTACCGATCCGTTTCCGCGCTCGATCCCCTTGGCGCGTGCCTGGCCATAGCCCTTGCCGCCGTCCAAATGGACCGGTACGACGATGCGTTCGCGATCTGCGAGGAAACCTATCGAAAGAACCCTGACTTGGCGACGGCGTTCTACGAGGTGGCCGTGGAATTGTCAGGAGAGACCGTGGATGCCTACGCCCGCACCTACCCCGGCGACGCGCCGCCAACGATCGCGTCTTCAAAGCTGGGGCAAATGGCCCTTGCGGTTCGTTGCCTGGAACGGTATGCGACCGTGCGCCCAGACGACGCGAACGGTCAATGGCGTCTGGTCCAGACCCTGCTTGCGGCCGGAAGCCCTGCCGAAGTGTTGAAACGGTGCGTGGCGCTTGTCGAGAAAGGGCCCGATTTCACGCCGATCCGCGTAGGTTTGGCGGCGGCGCTTCGTCTGTGTGGACAGGACGATCAGGCCTTGGCGCACCTGCAACAGGCTGTTCGGGATATGCCCACCTACGCGGAGGCCCAAGCCCAATTGGGCTACACCCTGCTTGTGCTCGATCGCAAGACCGAGGCCGCCGCCGCGCTCGAGATCGCCCTGCGGCTCGACCCGGCGCATCCCTGGGCCGCCAAGGCCCTTTCCGTGGCGGAAGCCGCGCATTCCTAAGTCATCGCGGTTTTGCGATGTATCCGCCTGTATGGTACGCTTTCTCCCCGTCCAACCAAGGAAAATGGACGTATCGCGACTTCAGGTAGAGAGGAGACGGACCGGCATGAGTCATTTCGCGTATCGCGACGGCATTTGGCATTGTGAAGATGTTCCTGTTCCGCGCATTGCGGAGGAAGCGGGGACGCCGTTTTATGTCTACAGCAAGAACGCGCTGCTTGAAAATTACAAGGCGATGGACGCTGCGTTCGGCGATATGCCGCACACCATTTGCTACGCCCTGAAGGCGAACAGCAACCTCAGCGTGAACCGCGTGTTGTCGGGCGCGGGTTGCGGCGCGGAGGTTGTGTCGGGCGGCGAGTTGTTCCGCGCCCTGAAGGCCGGGTATTCGCCCGATAAAATTGTCTTCGACGGCAACGCGAAGACTGTCGCGGAGATGCGGCAGGCGTTGGAAGCGGGCATCTGCGCGATCAACGTTGACTCGGAAAACGAGCTACGCGTGCTCGAACAGACGGCGAAGCAGATGGGCTTGCGTGCGCGCATCGGCCTGCGCGTGAACCCCGACGTGAACCCCGAGACGCATCCGAAAATCGCGACGGGTCTCAAGACGACCAAGTTCGGCGTGGACCTGACGAAGGCGATTGCGTGTTACGAGCATGCGAGCAAGTCCTCGCATTTGCAGGTCGTTGGCATTCAGACGCACATCGGCTCGCAGATACTGAAGGTTGACCCGTTTGCGGAGGCGTTCGGCAAGCTCGTCGATATCGCGCTTTCGTTGCGCGAGAAAGGCATCGGGATTGAATTCATCGATATCGGCGGCGGTCTGGGCATCCAATACAACGAGGAAGCCCCGCCGACCTACGAGGCCTACATGGCCGCGCTGCGTCCCCATTGGGAGCGCTGCCCGGTGCGTATCATCACGGAGCCGGGCCGGCGCATGGTCGGCAACGTCGGCAACCTCGTCACGCGTGTGCTCTACGTCAAGGAGTCGCCCGTCAAGCGTTTCGTCGTGGTCGACGGCGCGATGAATGACCTGTGGCGGCCAAGCATGTACGACGCGTATCACGGCGTCGTGGCGGTGCGGGAGACGCGCGAGCGGTTCACGGCGGATGTCGTGGGCGGTATCTGCGAGTCGGGCGACTATTTCGCGCGCGACCGCGACATGGGCGTTGTGCAACCCGGCGAGTTTATTGCGATTCAGAGCGGCGGCGCGTATTCGTCGAGCATGAGTTCCGAATACAACTCGCGTCCGTTGGTTCCAGAGGTTCTCGTCGACGGCGATCAATTTTCCGTGGTTCGGCGGCGGCCGTCATACGAGGAGATGCTCCGATTGGAGATGTAAGCGCGTATCGACGCCAAGCGGAGCCCTTGACATGCAATTGGATCACGGCCACAATCAGCGCCATGTTGGATGAACACGCCCGGTATATGCGGTATGCGATTCGTGAAGCGGAGCGGGCTTTCGATGTAGGCGAAGTGCCCATCGGATGCGTGATCGTTCACGAGGGGCGTCTTATTGGCAAGGCGCACAATCAACGTGAAATGCTTCAAGACCCTACGGCCCACGCAGAGGTGCTGGCCATTACGCAGGCGGCGAATGCGCTGGGCAGTTGGCGTCTCGAGAACACGGCCCTGTACGTGACGCTGGAGCCGTGTCCCATGTGCGCCGGAGCCATCCTTCTTGCGCGGATTCCCTGTGTGTACTTCGGGGCATATGATCCCAAGGCGGGAGTATGCGGGACCTTTATGAACCTGCTGGAGGACAAGCGGTTCAACCATCAGGCCGAATGCACGCCGGGGCTGCTCGCGGAGGAATGCGGGGCTTTGTTGTCGGAGTTTTTCCGGAACATCCGATCGCAGGGTCCCCGGCGCGCAAAGCTGAACGGAAATGGCCCGGTTTCCTGCTGAAGCGTCCGCCTGCTATAATTCGTGTTCGAAGGTAGACCGAGACGGCCGCCTGCAGACCAAGCGAAAGTCTTTTGACCTACATGGAGAGGAGCGTACCGTGGCCAATTTGGATCAATATCGCAAAGCGACCGGGCCGTTGCCGAGCCAATATGAGGCGTGGCAGATATTCGGCGCGGGGTTCGACAACGTCGGCAAAAGCGGTAAGCCCGTCGTTCTGCCGCTGCGCGAACCCAAGAGCAATGAAGTGTTGCTGCGCGTCGATGCGGTGGGTTTGTGCCAATCGGATATCAAAATCATTAAGCAAGGCAACGCCCATGCGCGTTTGCGGGGACGCAACCTTGCCGTGGATCCAACCGTGCTCGGTCACGAGTGCTCGGTCACCGTCGTGAAGGTTGGCAAGCAGTGGGCGAATGCGTTCAAGCCGGGCGACCGCTTCATCGTTCAGGCGGACATCTATTACAAGGGCGAGAATTTCGCGTTTGGTTATCTCATTCCCGGAGGGCTTGCCGAGTACGCCTATCTCGATGAACGCGCGCTCGCCGGCGATGAAGGCTGTTACCTGCTGCCGGTGCAACCCGACACCGGATACAGCGCCGCGGCCTTGTCCGAGCCGTGGGCGTGCGTCGAAATGTCGTATTCGCTCGAAGAACGTCTTGAGCCGGGCAACAATCAAATGCTGATCGTTACGGACGAGCCTAGCGCGTGGGACGAGGCCAACCCCGACGCGATTCTGGCGCCGCGCAGCCTCGATGGCCTTGGGGACGCCAAATACGATGATATCATCGTGCCTGCCCCGACTCCCGCGATGGTTGCGGAGCTGGCGCGTCATTTGCGCAAGAATGGCGTGATGTTCCTGCTGGGCAAACCGGCGGAGAGCGGCCCGGTGTTGCTGGATATTGGCCGCATTCATTATGAAGGCATCCGTATTTATGGCGGCGGCGACGACATGGACGCCATTCGAGCGGCGAATGTGCGGCACGATTTGAAACCGCGCGGCTCCGCTTTATTCTTGGGCGCGGGCGGGCCGATGGGCCAGATGCACGTCCAGCGTGCGTGCGAGTTGCCGAACGGTCCGTCGCGCGTCGTGGTGACCGACCTTGACCGTGCACGGCTCGATCATATCGCGGGTCGTTTTGGCGACATAGCGCGCGCCAATGGCGTCGAACTGTTGACGTTCGCGCCGAGCCAATTCAATGCGCAGGCGGAGATGGACGCGCACCTGCGTTCCCTGGCTCCGGATGGCTACGACGACGTGGTTGTGATGGTCGCCGTGGCCGGACTCGTGCCTGGCGCGGTCTCGTTGGCGGCCGACGGGGGACTGGTCAACATCTTTGCAGGCGTGGGCATTGGAAGCGGCGCCGGCATCGAACTCGACGATCTGTGCCGGGGCGTCAAGATGTTCGGATCCAGCGGATCGCGCATCAGCGATCTCGCCAAGGTTCTTCGCCTCGTCGAGGAGAAAAAACTGAACACCAACCTCAGCGTCGCGGCGATTGGCGGATTGGCCTGCGTGCGCGAGGGGCTCGAGGGCGTGGAGAAGGCCACGTATCCGGGCAAGGTTGTCATCTATACGCAGATTCCCGACCTGCCGCTCATTCCTGTTGATCAGGCGCCGCAACGATTGCCGGACATTGCGGAGACGCTTGGCCCAGGACGGACGTGGACGCAGGAGGCCGAGAACGCGTTGCTGGAGAAGTACGCGAAATGAAACGCCTGGAGGGGAAGAAAGCGGTCGTGACGGGCGCTGCACAGGGGTTGGGCGCGGCGATTGTCGAGCGTCTTGCGCAAGAGGGATGCGACGTCGTCGCGTGGGACATGAACGCCGACGGCATCGCGCAGACCGCGAAGGATGTCGCCCAAGCGACCGGCCGCAGCGTGACCGGCGCCGCGGTGGACGTGACCGACGCGGAAGACGTGCGCGCGCACATGGAGACGGCGGCGAGGATGTTGGGCGGCTTGGACGTACTGGTTTCCAATGCGGGCATTTTGGTCTCCGGCGATTCGCTGGAATTTGACGTTGCGAAGTGGCGCAAGGTCATAGATGTCAATTTGACGGGCTATTTCATTTGCGCTCGCGAAGCCGCGCGAAAAATGCTCGATGTCGGCGCGAGAGGATCGATCATCCAGATCAACTCAAAATCCGGCAAGAAAGGCAGTTTTAGAAACAGCGCCTATGCGGCTTCGAAGTTCGGCGGCATCGGCGTGACGCAAAGCCTGGCGCTCGAGTTCGCCGAGGCGGGCATCCGCGTCAATTCCATCTGCCCCGGCAATTTGCTCGACAGCCCGCTGTGGGTGAACAGTTTGTTCAAGCAGTACGCCGCCAACCAGGGAATCACGGAAGCGGAAGTGCGCCAAAAGTATATCGATCAGGTTCCCATGAAGCGCCCGTGCCAATACCGCGACGTCACCAACCTTGTCGTTTTCATGGCTTCGGATGACAGCGACTACATGACGGGTCAAGCGCTGAACGTGACGGGCGGGCAGGAGATGCGGTAAGCGTAGACGGCGCCGGATCATGTTTCTCCAAAAGTAGAGGGCCGTCATGATCGGAATCGGCTATATCGCGATGTGCGCGTGTCTCGCGACGCCCGTCGTCGATTTCCAACGCGCCTACCGCGATGCGCTTGACGGAAGTCCGAATGCCGTGGTTCAGGCGCAGCGCGCCATGAATGTTCTCATGGGGTGGCAGGCGGAATCTCCCTCGGGCGTGATCGCGATGGGGAAGAACGTTCGCGTTGTCGACCTCTCTCCCGCTCGCATCCAACGCGATGCGCGCACCACGGCCCCGATCGCGCGGGCCATGCGCCTCAGCGGCACAGGGCCGACGCTCCGCGTTTACGTTCCCCTGGATGACGACGCGGAACACGAAGTGTATTGGCGAGAAAGCGCAGGCCTCTATGTCCGCCTCGAAAACGCAGTCCGGCAAGACGGCCGCTGGCTGACGTTCAAAGCGCCGTTTCCGGGCGAGTATGTCGTGCGCGAAAAAGACGCGTACTCGGATCCTGCCGGCGATCCCCCTCCGTTTCTCGATTTCATTCCTCCGTCGTCCGCGCCGGAAGCCAAGGCTTTGTGGCGGTTTTACCGTGCTGAGCCGACGCGCGTTGCGGGGCCGACGCCCTTGATCTTGCTGCATGGCATGGGCAACGATCGGTGGAAGGATTTTTTCCACTGGGCGGCGAATAGCCCGGAAGCCGAGGCTTTTCGGGCGCGGTTTCAGTTGTGGAATTATCAGCAACCCATTTCCGGCGTGAACGCCGCCATCGGTTTCAGCCGCGCATATCCGGGCTTCGAGGAAAGCATCGTCGCCTACCTTGCCCGGTTTCTGCAGCAGGCCGCCCAGGAAGGCGTCGAGACCGATGGCGTCCGATACTATTTCCCCTCTTCAGGTCCCATGGCCATCCTGACGCACAGCCAAGGCGGCCTCAAAGCGCGCGCGTTTTTGCTCAACTATTCCGAATACGCCGACCGCGTCTTTGCCGTGGCGGCGCTTTCCGCTCCGCTCACGGGATCGCCGTGGGGAACGCCTCAATGGCTGCGCCATACCATAAATCGCACGGGTTTTTCGGGCGGAGCCATGCTGGGGTCCGCCGCTAAAACGGTTTTGAGCGACATTGTCCTGACGGGGTACTTTTCGACCGCCCGGCAAAGCGATCTCGACATGGGGTGGGGCAACTTCGACGCAGCGGGCGGGTTTGGCTTTCCGTTTGCGCATTTCACGTCGCGAAGGTTTTTGCAGGGGACCGTCCGTCTGACCTTGTCGCCCCGGGACGCCAATCAAACGGGGGCGCGCCAATGGCCCGGCATCGCCGATGCGAGTTTTGATCCTCCCGAGTTGCTCGACACGTACTGCGGGGGACTGGATGTCGTCATGCCTGCTTTGCGCGGCGGCGGACATATGGACAAGTTCTTTTTGTACGGGGCGTATCTCGACCCGGCGCTCCAGAACGGAGCCGCCTTGCGGGAGGGGCGTCATACCGTGGGCAATCGCGCCACTGCCCGGCGGGAACGCTTCGAGAACATCGGGCTGCGCATGACCGCTCGTCTTATGGGGAAAGTCCTGTGTGAGGGCAGCGACATCCCGCTGGGCGTGTTTGGCCTAAACGACGGATTCGTGCCTCTGCAAAGCCAACTCATGCTGGACGGTTCCCAAACGGAACTTATTTATTGCACCCGGGAAATAAACGGATGGCGGGCGCCCGTTTCCCCTTACCGCCTTCGAGAAGATATCATCGCATCTCATACCCTTGCCGACCCGGCTCGCCTCCGCATCATGCCCGGTTACAGTCATCTCGATATGACGACCGGGCGTTACAACGCCCGCACGGGGCACAGCGAACTCTTTTTGCGTGTCGCCGAGGACCTTCTGGCGGCGGAATCTTGCGCCGCGAACGGTCGGTCGTGACAGCAGACTGCAACTTTTCGTGTCATTCGGGCATTGAAATGAAGAATCGATGTAGCGGCGGCTCCCCGGAGTTTATATCGCGCGGGGCGCGTACAGAGGAGATGAGAACGTGGGCCAGCCAGAGACAGCTCTTATCATGACGCATGCCATGGCCGTTTCGCGCCCCGGGAGAAGACGATGGGGACGTTCCTGTTGTCTTGCTGCGGCGTTTTTCCTGTTGGCGTCGCCGGAGTTCGCCTTTGCGCAGACGCCCGAGCCGTCCACAAGCGCATCCCCTGCGGCTTCGGACGCCGTCAGAGCGCCCTTGGACGCCATGCTTCAACCTCTTTCCCCGCCGCGCCAGATGACGACGTATGACATGGTTCAAGCGGGCGGCGCCATGCTGTGGGTCATCATGGCCGTAAGCATTCTTACACTGGTCATGGTGATCTATTGTTTTCTCACCGTCACGCCAGCCCGCGAAGCGCCGCCGCTTTTTGTGAAACGCGCCCACGCCCTGATCGAGGCAGGCGACCTGCGCGGCGCGCATGAATTGTGCGAAGGGCGCGACGAAATGCTGGCGAAGGTCTTGCGTGCGGGATTGAAAATGGCGGGCCATGATCGCTACGTCATCCAAGAAGCGATGGAAAGCGAAGGAGAACGCGGGGCCGCGGCGCTCTGGCAGCGCATCAGCTACATCAATAACGCAGGGGTTATTGCGCCTCTGTTGGGGTTGTTGGGCACGGTATGGGGCATGATGCGCGCTTTCGGATCCATCGCATACGACGATTCGCACGTGAAAACCATCGAAGTCGCCTCCGGCGTCGCCCAGGCCATGGTCACAACGGCCGCCGGCCTGCTGGTCGCCATTCCCGCAATGGTCGCTTACTATTATCTGCGCGGCCGCGTAATCCGCGTGTTGGGCGTCACGGAAGATCATGCCACCGAACTCATCGAGTTGCTGGCGCGGAATGCCAAGCCATGAGGTTCGCCCGGCAGCACAGGATTGAGGAGACCGAAGGCATTCCCTTCGCGCCGCTCATCGATATCGTGTTCATCACGCTGGTGTTTTTCATGACGACCACGGTCTATGCGGTCATCGAAAGCGAAATCGGCATTCAACTTCCCACGGCGAACAGCGCGATGCGCAGCGAACGCGCCCGCGGCGAGATCTTCATCAACCTGCGCAACGACGGACGGATCATCCTCAACGACCGCGAAATGACCATTCCCGAACTGCAGGACGTGCTTCACCGCGTCGCGGAATATTTCCCGGGCGGCGCGATTATCATCCGCGGCGATCGCGAAGCCATGCTCGGACGCGCCATCGAAGTGCTCAACTGCTGCCGCAACGCGGACATTCAAAACGTCTCATTCGCGGCTTTGCCGGAGGAGAAACGCAAATGAGACTCGTTGCCGCATGGGCAATGGCGGTCTGCTGGGGCCTTGCCGCGCTCGCGCAATCGCCCGTCGCGCCGCAGGCGACAGCGGGCGCGGAGACCGACACTCCGGAACAGTCGCAATTTGATTTCGCCAATGGACTGTTTGTGCGCGCACTGTATCCAGAGGCGGCGGAGGAATACCAGAATTATCTCAAACGCTATCCGGAAGGCCCTCACGCATTGGCCGCCCTGTACCGCTTGGCGGAGGCCGAATACGCCGCCAAACGTGACGAAGCGGCATTGGCGGCTTTCCAACGATTTCTGGCGAAGAAGCCGGAGCGGCAGTTGGAGGAGCGGGCGACGTTGCGCACGGGCGAGTTGTTGTATCGCCTAAAAAGATTGGACGAGGCCGCGCCCATCCTGGAGGCGATGGTAGCGCCGGACGTCAGCGCGGAAGTGCGCGCGGGCGCATTCTATCATTTGGGAAAACTGCGCTATGATCAAGGCGATTATCCCGCAGCGCAGACCGCGTTCAAGCGTGTCGTCGATGAGTTAGGCGCGTCGCCTCAGGCCCCTTTTGCGCACTACCAGTTGGGTTTCGTCTATCTGGCGCAACGCCAAGGTCAGGACGCCGCAGTCGCGTTCATGGCCGTTGCCTCCGCGCCAGGCGTTCCCGACGCCTTGCGCACGGAAGCGCGTTTCCGGGCCGCCGAGGCATATGATGCGATTGGCTGGCACGAGCAGGCGGTTTCAGCGTATGAAGCGATCGGAAAAGAGGATCCCCATTCCCCCTATGCGGAGCGCGCCGCCCATGGCGTTGCGTGGGGACTGTTTCATGCGCGCAAATACCCCGAGGCCGCGCGCGCCGCGACGGAATTTTTGACCGCATACGCCGCCTCTCCCTTGGCTCCCGGAATACAGTACCTGCACGCCAATTGCCTCCAAGAGCAAAAACAATACGACGAAGCGCTGGCGATCTACCGCGCTATTCGCGAAAAGACGCCGGCAAGCGAGTATGCGGCTCGCGCTCAGTATAAGGCGGCATGGACGCTCCATCTGCAGGGAAAACCCGAAGAGGCCAAGGCCGAGATTATCCGGTTTCTTGACGCCAACAAAGACTCGCTGCTTGCCGGGGACGCCTCTTTTTTGCTGGGCCTTCTCCTCGCCAGGGCGGGCGAAAGCGAACCCGCTTACCAGCAGTTCCATGCGGTCGTTGAGAAATACCCGCAAAGCGAGTTTGCCGCCGATGCCCTGTACAAAGCGGGCGAGTGCCTTGGCCAGTTGGGACGGTCCCAAGAGGCCGCCGCTGTTTTCGAGACGTTCGCCCGGGATTATCCCGATAATCCCCTGGCGACTCAGGCCATTCTTCGCGTCGGAGACGCCCATTTTTTTGCCGCGTCGTTTGAGCAGGCCGTGACGAAATACAAGACCATCCTGGACGCCAAACCGGATCCGGCGATCGAGCAAGAGACGCTCTATCGCCTTGGCATCGCGTACCACAACATGCAACGCTTCGCGGAAAGCGTCCAGACGTTCCAAACCCTGGCCGAGAAATATCCTGCCGCGCCGCATGTGGCCGAAGCGCATCTGCGCCGGGGCGATTTTCTGTTGCGCGAAGGCAAAGACCCTGTCAAAGCCATCGAGGCCTATCAAGCCTCCCTGGCTGCGGCTCCCGAAGGCCCCTATGCAGGGCAGGCCCTCAAGGGTCTTGCGCTCGCACGATACGAAACCAAGGACGTGGATGGCGCCGCCGACTTGTTCGTGAAAGTCATCACCGAACATCCCGATGTCCCGCTTCATGAAACTTCCTACGCCTGGGTGGGGCAGCGGTTGTTTGACCAACAAAAATGGGATCTGGCCATTCGCGTTTTGGAGGCGTTGCTAACGACGGTCAAGAACTATCCGGATCCCGGCCGCATCCGATTCAAGATCGCTGAGTGCCATGAAAATGCGGGCCGAAACGACGAGGCTATCGCTCTATTTCGGGCCATTATCGAAACGGCGCCGCAAAGCGCCTCTGCCATCGAGGCCCGCTACCGCATGGCCCAGCTCCATGAAAAACAGAAAAAAATGGACAAGGCGATCGCCCTGTATGAAGATGCCGCCAATGTGAACACGGGCGACACGGCGGCGCGCGCCCGGTTCCGTTTGGGGGAGCTGGCCGAGGCGGATGCAAATTTCGAAGCCGCCGCGCGACATTATATGCGCGTGGCGGTGTTGTTCCTCCACGAACAGCTTTCGCCGGAGTCCCTATGGCGCGCGGGACAATGCTATGAACGCGTCAACCGCGCCGATCATGCGAAGAAGGCATACCAGGAGCTTCTGACGGAATATCCGCAAAGTGGCCAGGCTGCACAGGCGCAGCAGCGTCTTGCCGCGATGCCGTGAGGAGGGGGCATGATCAGCCGTCGCGCCCTTCTGTATATGAGCGTGATTCTGTCGCTGGCGTTCCATGCGGGGCTTCTCTCCGTTTCCAGTCGTCTGCCCATGCAACTTGCGCCATGGCGCAAGCCGCTTCCCCACAAGGAACTGTTCCGCGTGCAGATCAAGGACATTCCTCCCTTGCCGCTGCCCACGGAGTCGGTCGCGCTGCATACCGGTCCGCTCGCATCGCGCCCGGGATCGGTAGAGGCTCTGCTCCAACGGGAATTCCAACGACTCAAGCCGGCGGAGTCTTTTTGGGATAAAGCCGCTGAACTGCCGCGCCTTGCAGAACGCGTGGCTGCGGATACGTTGCAACGCGAACATGACTTGACCCCGGACCCGGCCATGATGGCCCGCGCCGACGCCAAAATCATCGAAATATCCGCCACACAGGCGCGTCAGGACATTCAAGTCCCCCGACGGTATGTCCAACCCGGTTCCACGCGCATCCTCGAGGAACACGAGATGCCATTTCTGCGGCGGGAAGATGAGGAGCCGGAGGATTTGCTGCTGTTTGCTGGGCAACCGGCCGATTTTGCTCTGGGGGCTTCCGGGGGGAGCCCCGCTCTTCCTGCCCTGGATTCGTCTCGCGAGCCGGTCGCCGAGCTGCCCCGGACTCTTGACACGAGTTTGCCGGCCATTCAGGAGCCCGTGGCAAGCCCCGCGCCCATCGCGGACGAGATCGCCGCCGAAAAAAAATATGAGTTTCTGGACGACATGGTCGACGTGCGGCTTGAAGCCTTTGTCCCTTCCCGCGAAGATCGAGGCTACTTCCGCCTGCAGATCATGCCCAAGGAAGGCGCGCGCATCCAGGTTCTTCCCAAGGACATTCTTTTTGTTCTCGATGCTTCGCAGAGCATTCTTCAGCGCAAGTTAGATGATGCCGCCGCGGCCGTCAAGACCATGATTGGCCTGCTCCGTCCAGAGGATCGATTCAACGTCATGCTTTTTCGCGATGCGCCGTCCCAGTTCCAGCCGCACAGCGTGCCCGCGTCGGCGGAAAACAAGAAGGCCGCCCTTGCGTTTCTCGCCGGCCTGCAATCGTCCGGCGCCACCGATGTCTACCGCGCCCTGAGCGCCGCCATCACCGCCCCCGAGACCCCCGGCATGCCCAGCGCCCTCCTGATCATTAGTGACGGACGCCCCACGGCAGGGATCGTTGACGGACGCACCATCATCAACAACCTCACCGACGGCAATGCGTCGCGCCGTCCGATCTATGCGGTTGGCGGCGGCAATACCGTGAATCGTTACCTGCTCGACTTGCTCGCATATCGGAATAGGGGCGATGCGCATATCGCCCAAAACCTCAAAGATTTCCGGCAGGACCTGCTCAATCAATTCGCGCGCATCAGCGATCCCATCCTCGACGAGTGCCGTGCAGATTTTGGCGGCATCGAGAAAGGACAGGTTTTCCCGGAGGAAATGCCGGACTTTTACCTCAAGCGATCCGTCACGGTGTATGGACGGTTCGATCCTAAACGCGACAAGGACTTTGTCATGCGCCTGACGGGCCGCGCAGGACAGCAGCGAAAGGAGATCGTTTTCAAGGCCGATCTGGCGAACGCCCGCACCGGAGACGATTCCATCGCGCGCGATTGGGCATTCCAGCGCATCTACTTCCTCATCGGCGAAATGTGCCGCGTCGGCGAAAAACCTGAACTCGTCGCCGAACTGCGCCGTCTCAGCAGCGCATATCGGATCAAAACCAGCTACAGCGAGTAGCCCCCCCCGCGCGGATTTCGAGGCCGCCTGGGCGCCATCGAGCGGCTGCATGCTTCAAGCCGTCGAGGCGGAGGCTCTCTGACGGCCGAACAATTCATGGGCGTTGCCGCGCATGATGCGCTCGATCGTCGGTTGAATATCGGGTTCTTCCAGCCACCCTTCCTCGGCCAATTCGGAAATGGCCTGGGCCAAACCGAGCCGGGCGATGCGCGCATGGCCTGCGCTTTTCTCGACGGTGAAATAGTCGCCGCCGAATGTAAGCAACTTGCACGCGGGGGCGGCCATGAGGAATTCCTTTACGAATCGGATGCACGCGGTTGGGTTGATGATCCACGCCCAACACATGTCGATGTACACGTTCGCGTGCTGCTTGGCCACGGCGATCGCCTCATCCTGATAGGGATACGCGATGTGCATGAGCACGAATTTCGTATTCGGATAGGCCATGAACAAAGGACAGAGATCGCTTATGTTATGGCGCAACCGGTCTATCGGCATGCTGTTGTGTCCGGCGTAGAACCCGGTGTGGAGCTTAACGGGCAGCGCATGGTCGGTCGCCTTGCGCACGCAGTAATGAAAAAGATGGTCCTGCAGGGCCTTCAATTCCGCAGCGTCCAACGACTTCGCGTCGGCGAGATAGCGCGAGAACAACGGCGCAGCGTCCTCGGCGTCAACCGGGGCATAGTCAAGACGCCGAGCGTAGGCGCTTTGATTTTTGGTGGAAACCGCTCTCGGGCCGTATTGGGCGAAGACTTCGTCGATAATGCCGTGCCAGTCGCGTAAGGACGAAGGCTCTCGATTGACGTCCAGCGCCACCATGGGAATGTTCAAGTCTGTGCTGAGCGGAAGCGTGTTGATGTCGCTGCAAATGATGTCGGGATCGGCGGTCTGATGGAACACCCTGCCGTGGACTATCCCGTCGACGATCGCGAAGTCGATGTTGGCGACTTCCCGCAGGACGTAGCGATGAAAACCTGGCTCGATGAGCGCCTTGATGCGTGCGGAGATGGCCTCGCAGTTGTCTTCGCGCACGTCGTCCTCGCCATAGAGCAGGCGCACGGTTTCTCGGATATTGCGCAGATAACCCGTGTTGCGGCACCGGGCGTAGTGCGGCGCGATGTGTCTCCACTTATCTCGCGGCGCGATCTGGGGATCATTAAGCGTGCCCGCAAGCTCGATCGGCATCCCCGAGACGTAAAGGTCCGACTCGGAGTACCCTTGAAAGAGCATCCCAATGTCGCAGACCGGTCCTGGGGCGCGGCCCTCCTTGGCGGCAAGGCGCACCGCTTCCTCGCAGAGATGCTCGTGGGTGTCTACAAAAGCCGTACGCTGTACAATGTCCAGAATGCTTTGGCTCGTCGGCATGGCCGCCTCCTGACGATCTTGATCGTCGTTGATTGGACACGAATTAGAACGGATTTTTTGCGTGGATGCAACAGGAAATCGGGCCCCTCAAAACATCACGCGACAACAAGGCGAATGGACGGGTCGATCTGCGGAGAATCCAGGGGGGGAATCCTCAGGGATCCCCAGTTTGGGGATGGGTGCATGAATAAAGGCCGTACGGGTTTGGATCCTCTAAGATGGTCCCAAGTCGGCATACAAGAGTTCCATTTAGAGGACAAAACCATGTGCGACCCGGACAAGATTGTGACGTGGCTGGCAGAGAATTTCCAGTCCATGCGCGCTTCGCGCCGCAAGACATTGGCCGCTCTGATGGACGGCGCGATGAAGATGCAGGGCACAGGCGTGCTCGTCTTGGGGCGCGCCCTGCAAACACTCAAGGACATCTGTTCCGCACGCCTCACCCCTATCCTGTCGCGGACCGAGGTTTTGGAAGCGCCCGATGGTTGGGCCAGGTCCAAAAGCGGGGATGGCGCCTTGTGCAGCGATTGGCCAAGAATCATTGGGTCGAAACCAGCGCCTTCGTTGGCGTGCTGAGCGAACTGGGGGGGGCGTGAGCACCGAAGGGAACAGTGTGGAAACGGAAGGGGCATGCGGTCTACATTGATCCGTGTCTCTTGGGCAAAGATCGCCAAGGACGAGGAAGGCTAAACCATGGAAAGCGATCCACACGTTCCCCTTATCAACACCGAAAAGGGAAGGGTGGCCATCAAGCGTCTCCACGAACTCGCCGCGTTTGAACAGGGACTGGATTTTCGACAAGCAATCAAGGGCTTAGACCTGTACCGCTCTGTCGAATACTTCTGGTTTCTCCTGCATGTCGACATCGCAACGCCGGCACGAGTGCTGGATATCGGCAGCTGGCGATCGCCGTTGCCGAGTTTTCTGGCGTCCAAAGGTTGGGAGGTTGTCTCGCTGGATGTAGAGGAAGGATGCGAAATCCAGCGGACCTATGCCAGAAAAAAAGGGCTGACAACGCTTAGGCCTTTTGTGGTGCCACATTTCACGGGCAGGATCAAGTATGACTTGCCTTCCGACCGCTTTGACCTTATCACGTGCATCTGCACGATCGAACATTTCGAGAACGAGGGCGATATGGACACCATCTCGGAGATACACCGGCTCCTGGCGCCAGGCGGCACTGCCTTTCTGACGGCGCCCTATGGCTCCAAGTACAGTGAACATCGGCATTTCAAATGGTTTGAACGCCGCTATGACTTGAATGCCCTCCAACAGCGACTGTTTCAACAGGCGTATGCTTCGCGGGAATTGTTGTTTTTCGGCGACCATCGGAGCGCGCGCTACATCAAATACTACTGGAAACTGCCGTCCGCCGCGCGATTTGTCCTCGGGCGTTTCTGGCTCCCGTGCGCAAAAAACTTGCTTGCATCCGACCGGGCAACGCAGGAAGATGCACGGCTTTGTGGATTGGTCCTGCGAAAATAGGGACTTCTCGCCACGCCACGTTTTAGTTTCCTGCAGGCGATCTTGATCCATCCCAACAGAATTGCCATAAGCGACATGGTGGACGAAATCCCCCGCGCGACAACGGCCTTCGAAAGCGAGGCTTCGATGCGTTGTAGAGCCGTACGGGAGAGTCGTGCTGCATAAGAGAAAACGTGGTAGCCATAGGACCGTCCGCCACAGACCATATCTTTTCGAGAAAGAGACAAAGACTGCCATGCTGGCAGTTACATCGCAAAACCGCGTTGTCCTAAAACGACCGTGTCCTCCCTTTTCTGTGGTCACCATCGAAAAAGCCGATTTCGACAACTGGCCGAGCCGAGGTCAAGAAGATCGCCCGAACATTAAAGGCCAATACCGTCAAGCGTCGCGCCATGATGCTACATCCATCGAAAACAACCTCTCCAGCTGCGCGCAACGAATGAAGATCGCAACCACCATAAGAGAACGCATCAGGCTACCTACTTAGCCCAAACAAGGGGTGCTTGAGGGCGAATCGGGCCAAGACCGGTTTTGGGACAAAGCCCATCGCAAGCGCCGCTGCCGAAAAGGCTACTGGGCCATTTCTTCCGCGAGACGTTCCCACTCCGCATACATGCCTTCCAGGTCCGCCTTCATGGCATCGTATTCGTCTTTCATCTCTTGCAGCCGCACGAAGTCGGCGGGGTCCACGGTCGTGAATTTCGCTTCGAGTTCGGTGAGCAGCTCTTCCATCTCCTCGATGTGGCGCTCCAACTCTTCAAATTCTTTCCGCTGTTTGCTGCGGGACTTTTGAGTGGAGGGTTTCGCGGTCTTTGGAGAGGATTTCTCATCGCGGCGGATGCGAAGAACGTCCTCGGCGG
>JAKJDA010000001.1:30660-33142 GCA_022706165.1 Candidatus Hydrogenedentota bacterium
GTGCTTCCAACGGCAGTGCGAGTAGTTGCCCCAATGCACGATGGTCGTGCCGCGATCGAAAACGATGAGGCGCGTGGCCAGCCGGTCGATCAACGCGCGATCGTGCGACACCATGATCATGGTGCCCGGGAAATCCTCGAGCGCGGCTTCGAGCGCTTCGCGCGACGCGATGTCGAGGTGGTTGGTGGGCTCGTCGAGCAGCAACACATTCGCTTCGCTCAGAATGAGTTTTGCGATCGCGACGCGCCCGAGTTCGCCGCCGCTCAACGCGCTGATCGGCTTGAAAATATCCTCGCCTGTAAACAAGAAACGCCCCATGAACGAGCGCACTTGCTCGGGCGTCCACGCGGGCTTCACGCTGTGCACTTCCCGCAGGATATCGTTCGCGCGGTTGACGGATTCGTGGTGCTGATCATAGAAACCGATGCTTGCCTTGTGGCCGGACTTCACCTCGCCCGCGCCATCCGGCAAGCGGCCCGCGAGATGGCGCAGGAAGGTGGTCTTGCCGCAACCGTTCGGGCCGATGACGCCAATGCGTTCGCCGCGCTCGACGCTGATCGAAACGTTCTTGTACAGCGCCAACGAACCGTACGCCATGCTCAAGTCTTTTGCCTCAAGCACGATCTGGCCCGTGCGCACGGCCCCGCCCCAGCGGAACTTCACTTGTGACGCTTCCGGCGGCGGCGCATCCACGCGCTCCATTTTATCGAGTTTCTTCTGCCGTTCCTGCGCTTGTGCGGCCTTGGTGGCCTTGTAGCGGAACCGGTTGATCCAGCTTTCCTCGCGCTGGATGAATTCCTGCTGTTTCTCGTAGGCGCGTTGCCATTGCTCGCGGATCAACGCTTTGGCTTCGAGGTAGCGGTCGTAATTTCCGGTGTACGATTGCAGCCCACATCGTTCGACTTCGACGACGCGCTGCACTACCGCGTTCAGCATGGCGCGGTCGTGCGAGATGATGACAAAGGCGTGCGGCGAACTGGTGAGATAGCTTTCGAGCCACTCGCGCGCCTCGATGTCGAGGTGATTCTCCGGTTCATCGAGCAGCAACAGATCGGCCTCTTCGAGCAACACAAGCGCGAGCATGAGCCGCGTCCGCTGTCCGCCGCTCAAGGCGGAGATTTTGAGTTCGAAGTCGTGCACGGTGAAGCCGAGGCCGTGCAGCACGCGCTTGGCGCGTTGCCGGAAGTCATAGCCGCCGCGCGCGGAAAACTCGTCCTGCAGCACGCTATAGCGATCGAAGACCGAATTGTCGCCGTTGCCGAGCGCTTCCTCGAGGCGGCCTAGTTCATGCTCCGTTTCAATGAGATCGGAAAACGCATGCATCACCGCATCGAAGATCGTGTCGTCCGGCGCTATCTGCGGCATCTGCGACAAGCACGCGATCCGCGCGCGGCGCATGCGCTCGATGACGCCCTTCTCCGCTTCCATCTCGTTCATGATCAGACGGAACACCGTGCTCTTGCCGGTGCCGTTGCGGCCGATCAACCCAACCTTCTCCCCTTCCTCGACGCGGAAATCGATGTCGGCGAGGATAGGTTTGGATCCAAACGATTTTGAAATTTTCTCCAGCCGAACCAGACTCATAGGTTTCCGTTCTATGTCGAGCCCGCTTTGGAATGCGCTCGTTCATTTGCGCTTCCGGGCTCAGGCAGTTCGCTGCCGTTTTTCCAATCCAACTCCATAGTCGCAAGACGCGCAGCAAGCTGCACGAAAGAAGAAGGACAAGCAAGCTTGCGCGCTTCAAAATTGCGCACGCCGAGATTATACACGCTGCATCAGTTCGTCGTAGACCCGCAGGTTCCCGGCGATCATGCGCTCGACGGTGAAGCGTTCCCTGACGAAGGCGCGGCCTGCCTGGGCCATGCGTTGTGCGCCATCCTTATCGTGCAACATGCGCACGATGGCATCGGCGAGCGCTGGGGCGTTGCGTTGCGGCGCGAAAAGGCCGGTCTGGCCGTCGATGACCATCTCGCCCACGCCGCCCGCGTCGGTCGCGACGGTGGGGACTCCCGACGCGAGCGCTTCGAGGACAGAGGTGCCGAGGCCTTCGGACCAACTCGACGAGATATACACGTCTACGGCCTTGATGATGCGCGGCGCATCGGTGCGGTGGCCGAGCAGCGTCACGGCCTTGCCGAGTCCCAAGCGCGCGATCTGCGCCTCGATGGCCGGGCGCAATGCGCCCTCGCCCGCGATGACGAGGCGCGCATTCGGAAACGCCCGCAACACGGCAGGCATCGCGTCAATCAAATTGGCGTGGTCTTTGTGTCCCACCAACGCGCCGGCGCTCCCGAGAAGCGGAACGCCCTCGGGCACGCCAAGTTCCCCGCGCGATAACGGCGGCGCCTCGAGGCGCTTGAGATCGATGGCGCTGTGGACCACCGAGACCTTGTCTTGCGGCAAACCAAATTCAAGCAGCACATTGGCAACGCGTTGCGAGACTGCCACGAAGCGATCGGGCATGCCATACTTCCAACGGTTA
>JAKJDA010000001.1:33152-43997 GCA_022706165.1 Candidatus Hydrogenedentota bacterium
GCGCCGCGCCACGACAACCTTGCCGCGTCCCGCCAACATGCGCGCGAGGCATGCGTACATGTGTGCGTGGCTGGTCTGTGCGTGCAGAATATCGACGGCGTGTTCGCGCACCGCGCGCGCGAGTTTCCACGCGGTCGCCAGATCGATCTCGCCATGAAATCCCGCGTCGATGCAGATGGGGGCGGGGGATCCGTAGTCGGCAGACAAGAACGGCGATCCGCGTTTGCCCGCAAGCGCCACGGCGTCGCCGCGTTGGACAAGCGCTTTGATCAACCAACTTGCCTGCAATTCGCCGCCGCGCCAACCGGTTTGTTCATCAATGTGCAAAACGTTCACGATGAATCTCCAACGCGCGACGATACGCCTCGACCGTCCGCGATGCAAATGCGTGAACGGTGAAATCGCGCAGCACGCGCCGGCGCCCCGCAACGCCCATGTGCGCCCGCAATTCCGGGTCTCCTAGCAAGCGTTCCAAGGCATCCGCCAGCGGCTCGACCGTGCCCGCAGGCACGACGATCCCCTCGACGCCGTCGTCCACGATCTCGGTCAGGCCTCCGTAATCTGACGCGACTACGGGCTTTTCCGCGGCCATCTGTTCTTTCAAGCTGAACGAGGAGGTGTCGCAGTCAACCGATGGTTGCGCGCCGATGTCGATAGCCTGAACGCATGCCGCCATGTCGTCGCGAAAACCGGCGAAACGAACCAACGGCGCGATGTCTAAATCGGCGCACAGTCGTTGCAGTTCGGCTTCGCGATCGCCTTGGCCGAGAACAAGCACGCGCAGTTCCGGGCGTCGGTCCTTCAACTGGGCGACGGCCTGAAACAAAAAATCATGCCCTTTCGCCGGGACGAGCCGCGCCACGATGCCGCATACGACATGATTTTCCCCATAGCCGAATTCCTCGCGGATTTTCTGTCGCGCATCCGCATCCGGCTTGAAGAGTTTCGCGTCAACGCCGTTGTGGATCGGAAACAGGCGCTGCGCGTCGAACGCGGGATGCCGGGCGAGGTCGTCGCACACGGTCTGACACACGACGATCTGGACGTCCGTCCATCTTCGGTTGAGAATGCGATTGGGAAGGCCGCTTTTCACGGCATAGGTATTGTGACGCGTCCGCACCAGGCACGTTGCATAGCCCAGCAGTCGGTTCACGCCGCCGAATAGCCAATGGTCCTGCGAGCCGCTGACATGCACGATATCGGGCATGTCATAGAGCAGGCAACGCCGCGCTTCGAGGATGTCCCGCCGCCATTCCGGGCGCAATCCGCTGCGAAACGCAAAACGGTCCGCGACGCCGCAGCCCGCTTCGCGCGCCCGGTCGACCAGCACGCTGCCAGGCTTGCAGCCAATCGTGACGTCGTGCCCCATTGCGGTGAGTTCGCGCGCGAGGTTGCCGACATACCGCACTTGGCCGCCGCCGCGCAGGTGCGGGTCGGTCATCAGAATCTTCAACGGTTGCGAAATCACTGCGGCTCCAGCGTCTTCTCTGCCCTGATCTGCGGCGCATGTTCGAGGTGAAGCCCTCGAAAGGCTTTGGGATCGAAGTTCGCCATGTAGAGCACGACGTGATTGCGGCGCCCGTAGCGCAACAGGCTGCTCGCTTCAAAGAAGTGCGTCACGACTGGCCAGGGGTTGGGCGAATAACCATTCCACGCGGCAAGCGCGGGGTAGACCGGACGCTCGACGCCGTTTATCCACGCGCGCGGCTGCAACGCGCGCGTCGCGAGGTCGAATCCGCACTTGATGGGCAGCGCACGCTTGTAGCCTTCCGGTTCGCCCACAATGCCGCTCGATGTGCGAATGGGATCGAACTGCATCTCCGGCTCGAAGCGGATCACGAAGAACAGCCGGTCGTCATAGGTCCAACAGGGACGATGGAGGGTGAACGGCGATGTGTTGACCCGCGCTTCGAGTTCCGGGGCGATGTTGATCTTTCCAGCCAGCCAGACATTACGCCGCGCAGATACGTCGGGCGTGAGCGGTTTGCCTGCGAACCCTCCGTTCGTCAGCGTTGCGCAGCCATGTTCCAGCAAGCGCTCGGTATACATCCATTCGGATACATCCGTTTCTAGGGGTTTTCCCGGAAGGCGGACTTCCTGTTGCTGAAAACGGTTTCCAATGCGGATGCCGACCTGCAGGCGCGCTCCGATATCTCCGGCAATGGTGATGCCCTCCTTATGCTCCGAACCTTCGGCTCCGAAAATCTCGGCGCGTTTGCGGCGGGCGGAAGCGGGAGAACGCCGCACAACTTCGACGATCTTGGCTTCCTTGGGAGCAATGCTGAGGTTGAGGACGCCGTTTTTGTGAAATAGTCCCTCATCGGGGCCGAGATAGGCGTATTCGCGCGGATACAGTTCGCGCGCGACGTAATCCGCGTCGTAGGCCAATCGCAAAGTCAGCGCGACTTGGCGCGTCTGCCAGCTGGTATTGAAGAGAAAGACAATGGCTCCGCGCTGCGTGGCGTAGCTGTAGCCGTCGACGGGATCGATGCCCGGTTCGCCCAGGATTTCATCCACGTGCAGGTGTCCCGCCAGATGTTCTTTTTCCCAGCGCAGCCATTTCACGGCGAATGCGCGATCCTCGGGGCTCATATCGTGCGGCATTGCATGAAAGCGGTGGCGCAGCCCCACGGCGATTGCAGAGATGATTCCATAGCGCCATCCCGCACGGTCGTGGTAAAGATACCAGGGGTAGTGATCGGCGCCCGGATACGGTGCATTGGGGCAGGCCTGAGGCACAAGGCCGACCGACGTGATCAGGCTTGTGCGCGGCAGGAGAAAACTCAGCGAACGCCGGAAGTACAAGCGCTGCATATCGGCGAAGAGCCGGCCCACATGGATGTCAGGCAAGGCGAGGGGGTGTTCCTCGGCGATCAGGCTCAGCCCGTCGCTCAATCGCGACACGCCGATGCCGTAGCTGCCATACGCCCCAAAACAGGTTACGTGGCTCGATTCCTCGCGCAGGGTGGCGACGATCTCCACGAGGCCTTGGAGTGCGCGGTGGATGGACTCCATGCGGGCGAATTCGCTTTCTTCTCCGGCGTCGGAAGGGGTGATGGGACGTCCGGTCAGTTCGGCGTCGCGCAAGCCGTGACGGTCGACATGAGTCAAGTACCGATCGACCAGGATGCGATCGATTTCCTCGAGCGAGACGCAAGCGTCAAACTCGCGATGGAGCGCTGTGTCCAAGCCGGGGGCCTGGCTTTCGGGCATATCGCGTTGAAGAAGCAACGCGGCGTGGATGTTTTCATCGCGGATACGGTTCTTCACGGTGGTGGCGAGGGGGTGCGAATCGAGGGAAGCCACGATCCGGGGCATGAGGACGTGCTTGGCGCCGAGCCATGCGCATTGGTCAAGCACTTCCAATTCACTGGGGCCGGCGATGCCCGGTCCCGGCGCTTCGATTTCCAGCAACGGGGCGTCGATAGGCTGGCGGCCCAGCGAAATGTATTCGCGAAACCATTGCTGCTCGCCGACGTCGAGGTTGGCGGCGGTTTCATGATACGGATTGACGCGCGATCGGCCGGTCAGTTCGCATATGCCGACGTGTGCCGTCAGCAGACGGTAGCCCCGGCCCGGTTCGAGCGTCGCGTCGGGAAGATAGTAGAGCTCGAAATCGGCGCCTTCCACGGAGGCGAAGTATCCCGGAAAATCCACGCAGAAAAAGAGACTGTTGCGCCTTCCGCGCAGAAATACGATGGGATAATAGATGCCGCCATCGTGGAGGAGAACGTGACAGCCCGGCGCCGCGGTTTGGCGAAACAGCGAAGCCCTTTGTAAATGGAGAGGCTGTTGGATGCCGTGGATGACGATGGATTTTTGGATGACGTGTTGGCCGCGCTGGATGGCGTAGGAAGTTTCCATATTGAAACAGCCGTAGTCGATATGGACGGAGATGCGGGCCAATTGGGGCGTATTCTGCGCCTCGAAACCGGTGATCCGGGCGGTTGAGGCGTCGAACTGACCTTCAGCCAGGCCGATTCGCTGAGGAGCGAAGGCAAGGCGAAAGGTCTCGCCCGTCCCCTTGCAGGTGCACACAATGTGGCCATGGCGCTTGTCGTCCAGGTCCACAAGCAATTCGAGAAAACCGTTTCCGGCTATCCCCGTGCGTTTTTCGACCGATGCGTATGCTCCGGCGCGGCGGGCTGCCGCATGGGCAAGCGCAAGCTGCGGATGGATTTCGTCGCGTACGGTGTCCACGGCAGCCTCCCTTCGGACGGTTGTTTGCGTCTCTCAGTTTAGCGCAGCATACCGCAGTTTGGCAACAGCGATCTTATAAGCCCATGATTCTTAGAGGCATAGGTATTGAACGCGGGCGTGGATTATGCCTGCGTGGATGCAGCGGATTCGTGGTCGGCGGGGGAGGGCTGGGCGCTTTCGACAATTTCGCCGTTTTCGTCCATCTCCGCTCCTTTGCCCACGGAGCTTCCTTCCTCTTCGATGGCTTGGAGCAATTCGTCGATTTTCCGATTCGTGGTTTCCAACGCCGAAAGCGCCGAATCAAGCTCCGTGTCGATGTCCAACAAGCCATCGTCGCGTTTGATGACAATCCGTTCTTTTTTCGCCATGGTTTCCTCTGGGTGCGCCTGCGGGCTGTAGCGCCGCATCGATTTCAGCGGGAACAGCGGGTTAGAAAGCGTCCAATCCAGTCGCGCTCACCTCTGCGGCGAAGCTGGCCACAATTTCATCGCGATTGTCTTCGGGCAGAGGGGCGGGCGCGCTTTCCAGTAGCGCCCATGCTTCGTCGATGGCCATTTGCGTTTCTTCGGTGAGCGGCGCGGGACCTTCTTCGCCCGGGCAGGCGACGTGGGCGGCGTTGTTGGCCACCCGTACGACGGCCGCCAATTTGGGATTTTTGGCGTCTTCCAGGGACTCTCCCGGGGTGTAATGGTGCAGTCGCAACGCATCGGCCAGTGAGGCGGGGAGGCTCCATACCGCAGCCAGGGCCGCCGCCGCTTCGGCATGGCTGAACCCGAAGGCGTCGCGCTCCAGATCGCACAGATCCTGGTTCGAATAGGTGGCGACGCGGACGATGTTGAGGTATTTTTCGCCCAGTTTGTTGAGAAGCACCATTTTCCCCATGTCATGGAGGAGACCGGCGATGAAGTCTTCGCCTTGGAAATTGAGGCGCATCTCGCTGTCGAGTTTCTTGGCCAAGCCGGCCACCAAGAGGGAATGCTCTTTGAGGTTGGCTGCGAGCAAGGTGTCGGCGTTGTCGTCGTGCAGCGTGTCGAACACGGAGATGCCCAGCACGATATTGCGCACCTCGCGCACGCCGAGGATGACAAGGGCGAGTTTCAAAGAACCCACGTTTTGGCGCATGCCGTAGTATGAAGAATTGCTGATGCGCAGTATCTTGGCGGTCAAGGCGGCGTCGCGCTCGATGACGGCGCTGACCTCGTCCATGCCCACCGACATGTCCTGCGTTAGCCGAAGAACTTCGGCCACCGTGCTCGGCATGGCGGGAAGATCGCCAACCTTATCGATGATTTTCTGAAGATGTTGGCTCGTGTCCATATAAATCCCTTAGATCGCCTCGTATCGGCGTCATGAAGAGTCGACGCGCCGTTGACAAAACAAGACACGACACATCTTCTGCGCTTCGTCTTGGCTTGCCGATTGTCCTGCGCTGCCCGATGGAACGTGTCCCTGGGCTCTCTTCCTTGCTGCGTGAAAACACAAACCTGGCCCGTGTCAACGGGTCAGGAGCACGGGGCATGGCGCCCGGTTCAGCACATATGCGGTGATGCTGCCGACGACCAATTCCCGCACCTTATTATGACCGAAAGCGCCCATCATGAGCAAGTCGGCCGCGCGTTCCTGGGCGAAAGCGACGATGGCCTCGCCCGGGTCGCCCGAGCGGATGGCGTATTCGACGTCAATCGCGTGCGCGTCGAGATAAGCTTGCGCTTCGTCGGCAAGCGGCTGGGCGTGGCCCTCGCCGACGATGACGACGGAAAGGGGGGCGTTCCAGCTGGCGCTGGTGAGAGCGGCGACATGCAGGGCGTTTCGGGCGTGTTGGGAGCCGTCATACGCCGCCACAAAGCGGCCTGCCCCGGGCGTGTCGCGCCCGGTGACCAAAACGGGCCGGTCGGTGCGTCGCACGACCGCTTCAGTCGTCGATCCCAGCAAACCGTCCAGCCATTGATTGTGTTCGCCGCCTCGCCCCAGCACGATAAGGTCCATAAGGGGGCTTTTCTCGACAATGCTCCGTGCGACCAGACCGGTCGTCAAGGTGACGTCGCAGGGTATGTTTGCCTCGGCACAGGCCTTTTCGAAGGCTTCGAGAGCGGTTCGTCCGCGTTCTTCGAGCAACATCGCGATATTGCCCTGGTAGTTGATGTAGGGAGCCGTGCCCAGCGACGCGGAAATGTCCTGGAGAAAGGGGCCTTCCAGCAGTTGTACATCCACGACATGGATGCCGTGGAGCGTCGCCTCGTAGTGGCGCGCCCAGGCGACGGCATAGTGGATGGCCAACGTCGCCATGGAGCTTCCATCGGTGGGGACCAGGATGTGTTTGATCATGGCGTCCGCTCCGTGAGTGAGGGCCGGCCGTTGGTCCGGCGTGTCCTGTTCGATCGAAGTTGCATCCTACTGTTCCAGCATGCCTTTTGTCGAGGGAATGTCCGCATGGTGCGGATCTAGCGCCGAGGCCTGATCGAGCGCCCGGGCGAAGGCTTTGAAAATCGCTTCGATGCAGTGATGGACATTTCCGCCGTGGCGCAGGATCAGGTGAAGGGTGATGCGGGCGTTGACGGCAAAGGCCCGGAAGAATTCCTCGGCGAGTTCCGAATCGAATTCGCCGACGCTAACCTTGGGCATATCGGCGACGAAACGTACGTACGGACGCCCGCTGATGTCGACGGCCGCTTCGGCCAACGCTTCGTCCATGGGCGCGACGGCGTGCCCAAAACGGGCAATGCCCCTTTTGTCGCCCAAGGCTTGCAGAAAGGCCTTGCCCAGGCAGATGCCCACGTCTTCGACGGTGTGGTGCGCGTCGACATGGAGATCGCCCCGAGCGGAGACGTTCAGGTCAAAGCGCCCATGTTTGCCGATATGGGTGAGCATGTGGTCGAAGAAGCCGATGCCGGTCTCGGCCTGCGTGGTTCCCGCGCCGTCCAGGTGGATGGCCAGACGGATGGACGTTTCCGTCGTTTCCCGCGCGATTTCCGCATGTCGCAGCATGGAGATTCCTTTCTTCAACGCCCCAGAAAGAGGCGTTCGGCCAGAAAATGCGGCAGACCCGCTTGAACAATGCGTTGCGCCGCTTCGTCGATGGGATATTCCACGCGCACGAGCGTGTACATGTTTTGCTTTGTGTCCAGAATTCCGAACGCGGCCCGCGGATCGCCGTCGCGCGGTTGCCCCACCGATCCCGGGTTGATGAAAAAGGTCTTGTCGTGTCCCAGTTCGAAGGTTGCCTTATCGTCGAGCGAGTAGATGCCGTCGGAGGAAAAAATGCCCGGGGAATGGGTGTGCCCGAAGAAGCATAACGAGCACCCTTGGGCCTGCATGAAGGGAAGGTGGGGCAATACGTCTTCCCAACTAAACAAATAGCTGTCGCGATCGGTGGGCGATCCGTGGACAATCATGAAGCCTTCGAACTCGAGGTAATCGGGCAGGGATCGCAGCCATTCCAGGTTGTCCTGGGTCACGTTCTCGCGGGTCCAGAGCGCCGCGGACAGGGCGATGGGGTTGAATCCCCATGGTTCCTCGATGCCGCAGGCGACGGCGTCATGGTTGCCGCAGATGGTCACGATGCTGCGCTGGCGCATGGCTTCCACGCACGCATTCGGATCGGCGTTGTATCCCACCACGTCGCCCAGGCACAGGACTTGGTCCACGTCGGAGCGATCGATGACATCCAAGACAGCCGAGAGCGCCTGAATGTTTGCGTGCAAATCGGAGATTATGGCGTATCGCACCCCGAAAGTCCCTTATTCCGGCAGGCGGTCTGTTCGCTTGCCTGTGTTGGGCGCAAGGATACCGTGCGTTCCCGCTGATTGCAATGTTGCGGAAAGCCGCTCGTGCGGGGCGGACGCGGCGTTGCGGCGCGCGGCGATGGAGGGGGGCGCCTGGCTTATGCTTCCTCTTCCTTTCCTTCCCGCAGTTCGTGATACGCCCGCCGCAGGTTTTGCCACACGAGTTCCGGGTCGCCGGCGCTGGGCTTGTCCAAGGGCGCGCCCGACTGATAGTCGCGGTAGGACCACGCGCTTAGGATGTCCACGTCCATGTCCGCGCACAGGCGCGCGGCATGGGCGGCATCGCTCTCGTGGCGGGCGTCCTGGTCAAAAGCGCATATCCATGCCTCGGCCAGCTTGCCGCTTTCACGCGCGATGCCAACGGCCTCGCCGACATGGCGCGAGATGTACTCGCGCTGGGTGATGTCGCTATTGGGGCGCCAATAGGCCGTTACGCCGAATGCATCAAGATCGCGCACCGACGCCAAGGCCTTTTTGAATTCGAGCGAATCGTTGGGAGCCAGGCACACCGAAGCGATAAGGTGATCGCCTCGGGATTTGATGGCGCTGCTGAAACAGTCGAGAAGCGCCGCCATGGTTTGGGCGCGGAACGACGCGGTCTCGGGGGTGTCGTGGTCGGGCATGTCGCCACTGGCCCAGCCGCGATAAGCCGCTTTGCAATCCGCGCACCGACACGGCGTCTCTCCGGGTTCCAGCGATCCAAAGTGCGACGGAAGCGACCACGAAGGCAGGTAGGCCAGCAATCCGGCAGGGCCGTACTTGGTCATGAGGTCCTCCACGACCCATTGGAAGTACGACCGGACGGCGGGCTTGTTGGGACAACTCATGGGGATGGCGCGTCCGTTGGAGGTGATGCAGTTATATTCCGGGTGACTGGCGGTGAAGATGCTGGCGTGCCGGCCTCCGCCCAAAATGTTGCCGAAACCGGAAAGCGCGAACATGACGACCAGGTCGACCTCTTGCGCGAAGTCGACGGCGCGCCGGATCACGTTTGGCGCCTCTAGCAACATGGCCTCCGTTACAGGGATGTAAACGCCGTCGCACACCTGCGCGATCTCGTCGAGATCTTTGCGCAACGTGGCAGGGTAGGGGTTGATGTGGTAGACGACGTTGAATTCGATGGCGTGTTCTTGCATATCCATGAGCGCCTGCTTCCTCCATCATGGGCTTCGCGTCGGCCCGGTTGATTGCGGGACTTTCTGCAGCATCCGATCCTATCAAACCATATTGCGGCCCAAGGCGCAACCTGTTTGGAGACCGGGAACCAAGAATTGTTGGCCGGAACATTGTCCGGCGAGATTGGCTGAAAGACAGGGGATGCCCATGGAACGTGCCTCAGATGAGTGCGCCGGGAAGAGGAAACCCGATTTCGGGCATGAGAGAGGGGTGCTTGCATGAGATAAACCACGTCATGACAAAAAGATAGGGAAAATTGTGCCGATCGGCATGAAACGTGCTCTGCTCTGGCATGATTCCTGGGCAGCATAAAAGCGCGATTCGGCGTTGTCTGCTGGGCATGGCGTCGGCGATGTTGGCCGGCGGCGTGACGTGGGCCGACCCTCCCGAATTGAAGGTGACTCCGGAGGAGGGGACTTTCCGGACGGGGCGTCCCTTTCATGTTCGTTGTGAAGTGCAGTGGCCAGGCGATCCGGCGGCCTATGCCGTGCCGCCTGTTGAGATAGGCGCTATCGACTGGGGCTCGGTCGCGACGGGCCCCAGCGAGGCGACCGTTCGCGATGGGATGAATGTGGTGTCGCAGACGATCACGATCACCCCCAACCAATCGGGAACATTCACATTGCCAGAGATAAAAGTTGCTCTTCAGGGCCCCGAGGCTCCTCCCGCGCCGGCGACTTCCGAGTCCCCAACGCACCCCGGCGAAACGAGCGTTCCCCAACCGCTCCTTTCGTTCCCCCAGTCTGTCTCGGTATATCCGGACAGAACCTCCGCATGGGTCGTCGGCATCCTCGGGGCCCTCCCCCCCTTTTTGCTGGGCATATGGCTTGTCCGCCGGAAACGGCGCAGGGCGATCGGGGCTGAGATGCCGGCGTCTCCGGCATCGCAGGCGGATATCGAGTCCGCGTTGCAGGCGGCGCGTCAACACAGAATCGATGGCGATTTTTACGGATTCTACCGCGAACTTAGCCGGACTGCGGAACCGCTCGCGCCCTATGACGGCGAGTTGGGCCAGGTGATGGCGGAGCGGCTGCGGCAGACGGGATATGGCGGATTGCGCCCGTCCGAGGATATGATGGACGGCGATTTTCGCGCCGTAGAGCGCGCGTTTGAGCGATGCCGGGCGCAAGGGCATTGCATGTAACATCGTGATCGGCTGCAATCAAGCGGCTGCGGAAGCCGGAAAGGGAGTGGCGTGAAATGACCGTGTCCGTGGAGAGTATCCGGAGAAATGTCGAGGCGCAGTCGCGCTTTGTGAGCAGACTCAGGTCCGAAATCGCCCGCGTGATCGTTGGACAACAGTACATGGTGGACCGACTGCTGGTTGGGTTGCTCGCCAATGGACACATCCTCGTCGAAGGCGTGCCGGGCCTTGCCAAAACCACAGCCGTCAAGACCTTGGCCCAGGCGCTGGACTGCAAGTTCAGCCGCATCCAGTTCACTCCGGACCTGCTCCCCGCCGACCTTATCGGCACGATGGTCTACAGTCCGAAAGACGGCGGCTTCACCACGAAAAAAGGCCCGATCTTCGGCAATATTATCCTCGCGGACGAAATCAACCGTGCGCCCGCCAAAGTGCAGAGCGCGCTTCTCGAGGCGATGCAGGAGCGGCAAGTCACCATCGGCGAATCGAGCTATGCCCTCGAAGAGCCATTCATGGTTTTGGCGACGCAGAATCCAATCGAGC
>JAKJDA010000001.1:44007-53490 GCA_022706165.1 Candidatus Hydrogenedentota bacterium
AACCTATCCGCTGCCGGAAGCCCAACTCGACCGGTTCATGCTCAAGCTCAAGGTCGTGTACCCGACGAAGGCCGAAGAGCGCGAGATCATGGACCGCGTGGACATTCTTCATGCCGCCGAAGTCCATCCCGTCGTGATGAAGCGCGAGATTGTCGAGGCGCGCGAAGTGGTCAACCAGATTTACGTCGACGACAAGGCGAAAAACTACATCGTCGACATTGTCCAAGCGACGCGCCACCCGGACGCGTTCGGCTTGACGAACCTCAAGAACCTGATCGAGTATGGCGCGTCGCCCCGCGCGACGATCTACCTCCAACAGGCGGCGCGCGCCTTGGCCTTCCTCCAGGGCGAAGGCAACGTCTTCCCGAACGACGTCAAGCAAGTGGCCATGGACGTCCTGCGTCACCGCGTCGTGATCACGTACGAGGCGGAAGCCGAAAACATGACCAGCGAAGACATCATCCGGCGTATCCTCGAAACCGTCCCCGTGCCGTAAGAGAAGAATTAAGACTCACCACGGAGACACAGAGGGCACGGAGAAAACACGGAGAAGAAGAGAGTAGGGGAAAGAGAACAATGCGGTTGGATGTGGACAGGGAGCGGGCGAACGAGATAGCGGGACTTCTTATTGGGGCTGCTATCGAAGTGCATAGAGAGCTTGGCCCTGGGCTACTTGAATCGACATATGAGGAGTGCCTATGTAAGGAGTTGGAACTACGGGGAATCCAACACCAACGACAAGTGGCGCTTCCGGTCACCTACAAAGGTGTCCGCGTTGATTGCGGCTATCGTATGGATGTTTTGGTCGAAGATACAGTGGTTGTTGAATTGAAGGCAGTTGAAGATATCGAGCCCATATACAAAGCGCAGTTGCTGACGTATCTCCGTCACAGTAATCGGTGGTTGGGCCTGCTTATCAACTTCAACGTTCCGGTGCTCAAAGATGGAATCACACGGTTGGTCAATGGTTAGAGGACGTTCAATAAGCGAGAAGGACCGCACACAGGCGCTCTTTCTCCGTGTTTTCTCCGTGCCCTCCGTGTCTCCGTGGTGAATCTTCAATGATACCTCAGGAAGTCATTCAACAGATTCGCCGGATACAAATCCGGACGAGCCATGTCGTGAACGACATCCTCGCGGGCCAGTATGAGAGCGTGTTCAAGGGCCGTGGGATGGAGTTCAAAGAGGTGCGCGAGTACGTGCCGGGCGACGATATCCGGACGATCGACTGGAACGTGACCGCGCGCACCGGAGCGCCGTATGTGAAGCTGCTCGCCGAGGAGCGCGAGTTGACGGTGATGCTGATGGTCGATGCGAGCGCCTCGGGCCATTTCGGCAGTATGACGCGTTTCAAGAACGAACTCGCGGCGGAATTGTGCGCGGTCCTCGCGTTTTCGGCCATCAAGAACAACGATAAAGTCGGCTTGATTGTCTTCACGGACGATGTCGAGTTGTACGTGCCGCCTGCGAAAGGCCGTCGGCACGTGCTGCGCGTGATTCGCGAGGCGCTCTACTTCAAGCCGAAAGGCCGCGGAACGAACATCCCGCGCGCACTGCATTTCTTGAACGGCGTCACGCGGCGCCGCGCGGTGACGTTTCTCGTGTCGGATTTCATGGCCGACGATTACGAGACGCCGCTACGCATTGCGAACCGGCGGCACGACATAATCGCGGTTTCAATTACGGATCCGCGTGAGGAGCAACTGCCCAATATCGGTCTCATTGCCGTGTGCGATGCCGAGTCCGGGCGCGAGACCGTGGTAGACACCGGCGACAAGTCCGTGCGCGACGCCTATGCCAAGGAAGCGGCGGCGCGTGCGCGTGCGCGCGATCAGGTGTTTCAGCGGACGCGCGTCGACGCGATTCGCGTGCGAACGGACAAGCCGTATGTCGAGGAAATATACCGGTTCTTCCGCATGCGCGAGCGGCGGTATGCGTAAAGGAGATGGCGCAGCATCATGAGCGACCAAACGCCAGAACGTCTTCAAGCCTTCCGGGCGCAGTATCAACCGCCGGCGCGATCGGGGCGCGGGTGGTTTGTCGTGTTGACGCTGCTGCTGGTTGCGGGATTTGCAGGAGTCTTTGCGCTGTTGCTTGTGCCGTCGTCGCCGGTTCGTAAGGGGGCGGTCCCGGCGGGCGCGTCTGCCGGGCTCGACGCCGAAACACAGCGCCAATACGCCGCGTACCTTGCCGAAAAGAACCTGCCGCAAGAGGCCATCGCCGCGTACGAGGCCTATCTCGGCAAGGCCCCGCTCGACAACGATGCCCGCGCGAAAATCCAACTGGGCATTGCGAAACTGGCGATCGATAGCAAACAATACGAACGGGCCCTGGCGAATTTGTATCAGGCGGAAATGCTTGCGCCGAAGTCCGACCTCAAACCGGAAATCGACAAACGCATTGTGCAGTGTTTGGATGTGCTCGGACGATCGTCCGACCTCAAGCGCGAACTCAAAGGACGCACGAGTCTCAAACGTACCGCGCAAGATCTAAAGCCAGGCGAAACCGTCCTGGCGGAGTTCATCGGTCAGGTCATCACCGATCGCGATCTGGACAACGAGATCGACAAATTGCCTGCGTCCGCGCGCAAAACGTTCGACGATCCGGAGAAGCGTAAGGACCTGCTGAAGAACATGGTCGTCGAGCGGGTATTGCTCGACAAAGCCGTGCGGCAGGGGCTTGATGAGGATCCGAAGATACAGGAACAGTTGGCGCAAGAGCGCGATCAACTCATCGTGCGCAGACTGATCGAAGACCAAGTGCGTTCAAAGGTCATCGTTACGCCCGAGGACGCGGAGCGCTTCTACAAGGCGGAGTCGGCGCGGTTCACGACGCCTGGATCCGCCGAGGTGCGCGTTGAGTCGGCGGCAACGAAGCAGGATGCGGAAGCGATACAGGAATGGAAGCAAGCGCCGGTGACGGTGCGCGAAGGCGGGCGGTTGCCGAATGTCGCGAAGAGTGATGATTTCGTGAAGGACATTTTCGTGGCGGACGCGGGCAAGCGCGTTGGTCCGACGGAGATCGACGGGAAGTGGTATATCGCCGAGGTGGTGTCGAAAAAACCGGCACAGGTGCATCCGTACGAGGAAGTGAAGGACCAAGCCTTGCAGATGCTCCAATATCAAAAGGAACAGGAGCAGTTGCAGGACTTGTTGGATGAAACATTGAAGTCGCAGGGCGTCGCGTTGCACCTGGAACGGCTTGCTCCGTCCGAAGGCAGCGCGACTCCGTCGGCGACATCGGCATCGGAAGTAAAAGCATCATCATGAAGTGGATGAGCATTCTGGCCGCGATCGCGTTTTGCGCCGTTGCCTACGCGGAGCCAGAAAACAGCGCAGGCGCACAAGGAACGGGCGGCATCGTCGATACGCCCGCGCCGGTCGACGTGCGCGTGTTGCTCGAACCCAACGTCATACCATTCCATCGGCAGGCGAAGTTCACGATTAGCGTGGAGGGTCCTGCGGATATGCCCGTAGAGATTGCGCCGATGGGTGGCAAGTTCGGCGGACTCGATATCTATGGTCAGCCGAAGCAAGATGTGCAGGCGCTGCGCGGCGGCCGCAAGCGCACATCCATCGCGTACGCAATTGAGCCAGTGTTCGCGGGCGTGTATGCCATCGCGCCGGTGGAAGTCACCTGGAACCAGACCAATAAACTGAAAACGCCGTCTCCTGCGTTGCGCGTCCGCGAACTCACGGACGAAGAGAAACAACAGGTCGCGCAATTCAACGCGGCGGCCGGGCCAGTCGACGCGCCTTTTGTGCGGACAGTGTATGTTTGGGTTGGCGCAGGCGTTCTCGCGGTCCTTGCCGTTGGGTTGTTGGCGTGGCTGTTTTTGTGCCGCCGCAAGAAGGTGGTCGCGCCGCCGCCCGCGTTGGCGTGGGAAGTGGCCTATGCGCGACTGCGTGCGCTCGACGAACGACACTACGCACAGGCAGGCGAGTTCGAACCGTTTTATGTCGAGCTGTCGAGCATCTTGCGGCATTACATCGAAGACCGGTACCGGCTGCACGCGCCCGAACAGACGACGCCAGAGTTCTTGGCGGCGTCTTCGGCGAGCGGCGTTTTTTCGCCCGAGCAGCAGCGGCTGCTTACGGCTTTTCTGCGGCATAGCGATCGCGTGAAGTTCGCAAAGCACACGCCCGCAACGGCGGACATGGAGCAGCATTTTGCGGACGTCCTGCGCTTCGTCGACGAGACGGTTCCGAAGCCAGAGCCCGCGTCCTCGCAGGAGGCCGCGGCATGATGCATCCGTTTTCTCTCTTCAGTTTTAGCGCATTGCTGCACCCGTGGTTTCTCGTGTTGCTCGTCGTTCCGTTGCTGGTGCTCCTGGCGGAGACAACCGCGCGTTCGGCGGGCGCGCTGAATGTTTCGACGGGCGATACGTTGGCGCGCATTCGCGGACGCAGGCGCGCCTTTATGCGCAGACTTCCGGCCGTTTTGCGCGTCGCCGGGCTTGTCCTGCTCATTATCGCGATGGCGCGGCCTGTGCGCGGTTTGCAGCCGCGCCGGGACAGTCAGAACGTTATCGACATCATGCTATGCATCGACGTTTCTGGCAGCATGCGCGCGATGGATTTCGTCGCACAGGGCGCGCAACGCGATCGTCTCACGGTGACAAAGGACGCGGTATGCGATTTCATCGAGAAGCGCAAGAACCGCGTCGGGGATCGCTTCGGCATCGATCGCATCGGCCTGATTTTGTATGCGGGGTACGCGTGGACGCAGTGTCCGCTGACGCTTGACTACGATGTCCTGAGACGCGAGGTCGCCTTGGCGGCCATCGATGACGAAGACCCCAAAAAGAACGGGACCGCGATTGGGTCAGCCATAGGTTTGGCGGCGAGCAAACTGCGCAAGTCCGAGGCGAAAAGCAAGGTTGTCGTGCTGCTCACCGATGGACGCAACAACGCGGGCGAGCTTGACCCGATCACCGCCGCGCAGATCGCCAGCGATTTTGGCGTGCGCATCTACACCATCGGCGCGGGCACCGGCGGCGAAGTGCTTATCCCCACGCGCAGCCTGTTCGGCACAGTGATGCAGCCAACAAATTTGCCTATTGACGAGGATACGCTGAAGAAAATCGCCGCGACGACCAGCGGACGCTATTTCCGCGCCGCCGACACGGAATCGCTCGAGGGGGCGTATGACGAAATCAACAAACTCGAAAAGAGCGAGATTCAGATTGACGATTATTATGAACACGAGGACGTATTTGCGCCGTGGGCGATCCTAGGCGGCGCGGCGCTGGCGGCGTCGTTGTTTTCAAGACGTATGTGGTTCGAGACTGTCCCGTGATGGCGTGAAAGGCCAAACAGGAACGCAGGCATGGCGCTGAAATTCGCATTTCCGACGAGCCAGTTGCACTGGTGGCTGTTGATGGCCGCCGGATTCATCGCGCTTGTCGTGTGGTTGTTGGCGGCGTTGGAGCGCCGGCGCCGCGCGCGGCTCGATCTGTTCGTGGCCGCGACGCTGGCTTCGCGGTTACTGCCGGGCTACGATGCCGCTGTCCGCAAACCGCTGTTCTGGTTGACCGTGATCGGGTTCGCCGCGCTGACGATCGCCTTGGCGCAGCCGCGCTGGGGCCAAGCTTGGCAGGAGACACAACGCGAGAGCCGGGACATTTTGGTGCTGTTGGACACGTCCGAGAGCATGAACGCCGCCAATCCGCTGCCAACACGGATGCACCGCGCGAAACAAAAAATCCTATCACTCCTCGAGAAGCGCTCGGGCGATCGCTTTGGGCTGATCGCCTTTGCGGGGGCGGCGGAGCTGCAATGCCCCTTGACCCTCGATCACGGCTATTTCCGAGCCGTGCTCAATGCCGTCGATACCGACACAATCAGCCGGAAAGGAACGGATATCGCCTCGGCCCTGGCGACCGCCGTCAAGACGTTTCAAAAAGACGAGGAAAGCACCGGATATGCGAACAAAGACACGCGCGCCGTTTTTCTGATTTCCGATGGCGAGCAAGTTTCGGGCGACGCAGTCAAAGCGGCGGAGGCGGCTTCGAAGTACGCGCACGTGATTGTCATGGGCGTGGGCGATCCAAACGGCACGGAGTTGAAAATGCCCGATATCATGGGCCGATATCGGACTGTCATGGACGGCGGCAAGCCGCACATCTCGAAGCTGGACGAGGAGACCCTGCGGAAAGTTGCGGCGGCGGGCAATGGGGCGTATACGCGCGCGATCATCGAGTCCTGGGACGTGGACCAGATTCACGAACGCATCGACACGTTGGCGCGGCGCAGCATGGAGAGCGATATTCGCTATCGCCTGGTGAACCGCTACCAATGGCCGTTGGCGGTTGCGCTGTTCTGCTTCGCGGGCGAAGGCGCATGGCTCGCGGCGATGCCGTGGGTGCGCCGGTGGCGGCTGCATCGGCAGGCGCGCGTCGCAGGAGAGCCAGATCATGCGTAAGGCATTGTTCATAACGGCGCTCGCGCTGCTGGCGTCGTGGCGTGGCGCGGAGGCGGAATCCTTCCGCGCGCGTTTCAATCACGCAAATGCATTGCTTCGTTCCGGCGATGCGCAAACCGCCTTGTCGCGCTACAAAGATTTGCAGATCGAAGAGCCGGAATCCGACAAGTTGTATTACAACATCGGCTGCGCGCAGTATGAGGAAGGCCGCAAGCACGTAGAAGGCAACGATCCCGACGCCGCCCAAGCGAGCTTTCGGGAGGCGATTGCTTCGTTCGAGCAGGCGCTTCACAGTCCGGACGCGCGGATACGCCGCGACGCCGCATATAATGCGGCCAACGCCCAGGCGCAGTCGGCGCTTGCGATGCTGCAGTCCAGGCCGCGGGAAGGCATCGATGGGATAAAGAACGCCATAGAAGGATACGAGCGTTTTCTCGAAAGATATCCGGACCACCAAGGCGCCCGCGACAATCTGGACCATATGCGGTATACGCTGAAGCAGTTGTTGCAGGAGGCCCAAAAGCAGCCAGAGCAGCAGAAGGATCAGCAGCAGCAGCAACAGGGCGATCAGCAAGACAAGGACAAGCAGAACGGCCAGCAAGGGCAACAAGACGAGCCGCAGCAGACGCAGACGGCGCAGAGCGCCGGGTCCGAAGGCGAACAAGATCAGCAAAAGGACGAAGCGGAGGAGAAGGAACTGGAGACTGCCCAGCAACAGCAGTCGGAACAGGACAAAGCGAAGCAGAACGAAGACAAAGACAAGGAAGCGCAACAGCAGACTGCGGGTGAACAAAAGGAAAGCCCGCAAAAGGCCGCCGAGACCCAGGCTGCACCGGAACAGTCTGCGGCGCCGCGCGACAAACAAACGGTGGATGCGTTGCTGCAATCGATAGAGGACCAAGACAAACGCGAGCAGCGCAATTTGCGGGATGATCAGAACAATATCCGTGCGCCGAAGGAATGGTGGTAATGCGTTGGTTCGTGTACATGGCGGTGTTTCTTCTTGCCGCCTCCATCGCCTATGCCGAGGGTTCGCTCAAGGCGACGGTCGACCGTGCATCGGTGCGCGCAGGCGAAATGCTCATGTTGACCATCGAAGCGCGCGGCAGTGACGTGGAAGAGCCTATTCCGCCCGAGGTAGACGGCCTCGCCATCGACAAACGCCCCAGTCGCAGGGCCGATCAAATGAATGTCGTGCTCGGCGGCGCGCGCACGGTTGTGAAGATGCGCGGTTTTGTCGTGCGCACGACGCGCGCGGGAGCGTTCCGCATTCCCCCCGTCACGGCGGTCATCGACGGCAAGGTCCTTGCGACGCCGCCTATTGACGTGACCGTCACGGACAATGCCGCCGCGCCTCAATCGTTGCCGTCGCATCTCGCCGGCGTCTCGCAGGCGGATCCAGGCGTCCAACCTAACCGATCTCCGACGTTCGAAGATATTGTTTTCGCCGAAGCGTCCACGGACAAGAGAGAGGCATGTCTGGGCGAACAGATCACGCTCACCTTGAGCCTGTGGGTGTTGAATATGGAAGGCGTTGGCGTCGAAGAGGCGCAGCAGATGGAAAGCCCCTGGCCCTCCACGGAAGGGTTTTATGCCGTGCCGCAGACGCCACAACGCATCAGCGATTCACTGCAGCAACGGAATGGCTGGCAATATCACGTCATTCAGTTCCGCCAGATGTTGTATCCCACGAGCGTGGGCGATCTGACCATTGGGTCGTGGACCTGGCAGGGCTATGCGCGGGCATTTACGCAGATGGGCGTGCAGCGGAAGGAATATTCGATCGTCAGCCCGCCGATCGCCATCAAGGCGATGCCATTGCCCGAACGGCCCCCGAGTTTTGCCGGCGCGGTTGGTCAGTTCGATATCACGGCCAACATGGCCAGCTTGGGCATTGTGCAGGGCGTGCCCGCCAAGTTGACGGTGCGGATCACGGGGCGGGGCAATCCCGACGCGATCGGCGATCCCGTGCTGCCCAAAATCCCCGGGGCGTATGTCGGCGAACCTGAAAAGCAGAGCAACCCGGTGATAGGGCCGGACGCTGTTTCGGTGGAAAAAACGTTTACGTACGGCATCACGCCGCAACAGGCGGGAACGCTCGAAGTTCCTCCGTTCGATTACAGCTACTTCAACCCCGCGACAAGGCAATTCGTCGTTCAGACGCTGGGACCGTTTACGGTGAATGTCGCCCCATCAACCGAGCCCCAGCAGCGCATCCTGACAGGGGAAGCACTGCTTAAACCCGAAGCGAACGCCGTGCAGGTGGTTGGCCACGATATACAACCCATACGCAGCAGCGCCGCCCGGCGCCTGCATCGCGTTGCCCCATCGCCGCTGACGGTTCCTGCGGCGACGGCTCTGCCGCCGCTGGCTTATGCGGTTTTTACGCTGTATGTGCGCCGCAAACGACGTTTCGAGCACGACGCGGCGTATGCGCGCGCGTACCGCGCACATTCGCGCGCCGCGAAACGCATCGAAGAGTCGTTTGCATCTTCCGAACCGGCGACAAATCTTTTCCGTGCCTTGAGCGGCTATGCGGCGGACATATTCAACGCGCCGGAAAACGGGATCACCGCGGAGGATGTCGAGCATCTTTTCTCAAAACACGGCATGGACCCCGCCATATGCGGACAATTTTCGCGCGTTTTTCGCGCGTGCGATCGCGCTCGCTACGCCGGGGCCTCTCTGACCCAAGAGGAGATCCGGGCGTTGATCGATGCCGCGCATGCCGCGTGCAAAGCCGCCGAGGCGTTTGTGAAGAAGGGGGGCGTGTCATGAACGCGGCGCTGTTTGCGGCGCTCCTGCTTGCGGCCGGTCACCCTTTCAACGATGTGTTTGATCGGGCGACATCGGCGTACAACCGCGGCGATTTTGCCGGAGCCATCCAAGGCTATGAACAACTTGTGGCCGAGCGCGTGAACGATCCCGCCGTGTTCTACAACCTCGGCAATGCATACTATCGCACGGGGCGTCTCGGCGTAGCCATTGCGAATTACGAGCGAGCCTTGCGCCTTGATCCCCATTTCGAGGACGCGCAGCAGAATCTCGATCACTGTCTGG
>JAKJDA010000001.1:53500-66218 GCA_022706165.1 Candidatus Hydrogenedentota bacterium
GCGCCGTTTGGCGCGTCCGCTTCCGCCCGACTGGGAGCAGAGTTTGCTGTTCTGGCACTACGGCATCGGCGAAGGGACCACGCGTGCGTTGGCGATACTTTCGTGGTCGGCTTTTTGGGCGATTTTAGGCGTGCGGCGATGGCGCAATGTTCGATATCTGGGCGTGACCGCCGCGCTGATCGGCGTTGCGGCGGCGGGGTTCGGGGCGTCCGCGTGGGCCAAGGCGCACCCCGAGGAACTCGCTGTGGCGATGGCGGAGACCGTGCCGGTTTTCTATGCGACCAGCGACAGCGGCACCGTGCGGTTTGAGTTGTACGAGGGTGACCGCGTGCAGGTCGTGGACCGCCGCGGCGACGAGTGGCTGCGCGTGCGGACCATCGATGGGGAGCAAGGCTGGGCTTCGCGCAAGCAGATGATGCCGGTAGGCCCGCCGTATCTTCCACCTCCGCCCATGCAGTCCGTGTCCAAGCCGGTCAGCGCCGAGGAGATCGCCCCATGAACCGCGCATTTCCCGACCTCGTCGAACTCGCACGCACCGATCCGATCGCGGCGCGCGCCCTGGAACGCGAAGAGTGTCTCGACGCGACGCGGCAATTCGCGTCCGAACGGCGTCAGGCCATCCGGGCAATGCACGACGCCGGCGAGTCAGGCAGCAACGTCGTCCACATGCTTTCCGAGCTTGCAGACCAAATTTTGCGCGGCGTTTTTTCGATTGGGCAATGCGTCGCCCACGTGCAGGCGACGGTGCGCTCGCGGGTTGCCCTATGCGCGTTGGGCGGGTATGGCCGGGCCGAACTGAGTCCCTACTCCGATTTGGACGTCTGTCTCTTGCACGAAGGCAAAATGGACAAGGGCATCGAGGAACTCAACGCTTTCTTGATCCCCTTTCTCTGGGACCTCGGCTTCAAAGTTGGGTACACAACCTATCGCGTTTCCGAAGCGATCGATCTTGCCAAGGCCGATATGAAGGTTTTCACGAGCTATCTGGAAAGCCGCCTGATTTGCGGCGACAGCTCGGTGTTTGCTCGTCTCAAAATGTCTGTGCGCGAACTGCAATCGGGCGAGATGGCCGATCGTTTCATCCGGCAAAAAGTCATCGATCGCACCGCAGCGTTGAGCCCCGAGCGACATGATTTGTATCATCCCGAACCCGATATCAAGGAAAATGCCGGCGGCTTGCGCGACTTCCACACGGCTCTGTGGCTGTTGATGATGGCGTACAGCGTCGACACGCTGGACGAGGCCGTGGCGCAGGGCCTTATCGCGCCCGACGAGCAACTCGAGTTTGTCGAAAGTCTCGACTTTATCTGGAGAATTCGCAACGAACTGCATTTCCGATCGAACACGGAAGACGATACGCTCTCCTTCGCCCATCAGGTTCCCCTGGCCAAGGCCCTGGGATACGCGACCGCCGAAAACCACCCCAACGTCTGGCGGTTCATGGCCGACTACTACCGGGCGGCGGTCAATTTGCGCCGCTTTCTCAAGATCGCGACGCGCATCTGCAATCTGCCCTCGATCATCGGCGACGAAGAATTGCCGTCGGTTCCGGACATCTCCGTTGCGAATGGCGAATTGCACGCTGGCACCGGAGACCCCAACTGGTTCGCGCATCATCCCCCGCGCCTGATGGAGGTCTTCTGGAAATGCGCGCGTCTCATGGCCCCGCTGAGCCGTCCGACCGAACGTCTTGTCGCCCAAAACCTTCACCTCGTGAACGAAGCGTTCCGTTTCAGCGATCTGGTGCGTCGTTTCTTCGTGGCGCTGTGCAACCGCCCATACCAGGCGGGGCACGCCCTGCGCCAAATGGCGAACACCGGGCTTCTCGGCGCTTTTATGCCGGAATTCGCCGCCGTAGAAAGCGTCATCCGCTACGAAGACTTCCACTTCTATCCCGTGAACGAGCACACCCTGCGTGCGATAGAGGCTTTGGGAAGCCTACAGGATTTGGAGGGACCGGTGGCCCAATGCCTGCGCGAAGCGCTGGACAATCTTACCGATCCCTACATCCTCGTGATGGCGATTCTTTTCCATGATTTGGGCAAAGCCGCCAGCGAAGTGCACGTCGAAGAAAGCGCGCGTCTTGCCCGCGCCATTTGCCGCCGCATGCACCTGCCCGAAGACGACGCGGAGCGCATCGCGTTTCTCGTTCAGCACCATATGCTCATGACCACGCTGAGCCAGTACCGCGACGTGGACGACGACGACACCGTAACCCATTTCGCCGACACGATGAAAACCGAGCAACGCTTGCGCGCGCTGTTTCTGCTGTCGTATGCCGACCTCAGCGCCGTCGGTCCGAACGTGTGGACCGAGTGGAAAGGCGCGCTGCTGATGAAACTGTATTTGCGCAGCGTAAAACGTCTGCTCGGACGCGCGGAAACGGCCGGCGAGGATTTCTGGCGTTCGCCGAAGGCCGCGCAAGTCAGCGAACTCGTCCGCGAGGACTTGCGCGCACATGTCGAGGACCATATCCGCGGACTTGGGCAACGCTATCTCACCGCCTTTTCCCCCGCGCATATCGCCATGCACTTGGAATGCGTTCACGCGGCCCAAACCGACGGCTTGGCCCTTCGTTGCGCGGCGCACCAAGACACCGGCATGAGCGAAATCGTCGTTTGCACACAAGACCGCCACGGTCTCTTCGCCAACCTAGCGGGATGTTTTTCCGCACAGCTCATCGACGTAAACAACGCGGCCCTTTTCACCAGGCCCGATGGATACGTCGTCGATTGTTTTACGGTGTCGGACGCGCGACTGCGCACGCCGCTGACGCCGAACCAGCAGGCGGCGCTCGATGCGGTCCTGCGCGCGGTCCTCTTCGAAGAAAAAGACGTGGACGACCTTGTGGAACGTTCGCGGCGGCGACTGTTCGCTTTGTTGCAACCGCGGATACCCGTCCCCACGCGCATTCTGTTCGACAACGGCAGTTCGCGCAACCACACCGTGATCGACATCGAAACAGGCGACCGGACGGGTCTATTGTATGATCTTACGCGGGCGCTGACCGATGTCGGATTGGATATCGCAACGGCGCACATCGTGACCGATGCGCGCCGCGTGCGGGACTCGTTCTATGTAACCAAGGACAACCAAAAAATCGAGGAAACCGGAGCCCAGGAGGCGATACGCGACATGCTCCATGCCGCGATCCACCCGCGCGCCGCCCTCGAAGCCAAAGGAGGAGACGTTCTATGAAGAAGACAACATGGGCTCTTATCGCGGCATGCCTTGCCGCATTCGTGGTTGTTGCGCCGGCTTGGGGGGCGCCTTCGCTCGTCAAAGAACTGGAGGATACGTTCGTCCGTATCGGCCAGGAAGTTCGGCCCTGTGTGGTCAACATCGAAGCCGTTGGCGTCGAGCAACAAGACCAGATGCAGGGACTCGACCGAGAAAAGATCGAGGATTTCTTCAAGTTTTGGGGCATTCCTGTTCCCCAAGACGGAGGCAGACCGCGTCCGCGCACGCAAGTGGCGACGGGCTCCGGCTTCGTGTACGACAAGCAGGGCCATATCATCACCAACAACCACGTGGTTGCAAGCGCTAAGTCGTTGAAGGTTCATTTCTGGGATGACACCATTCTGGAGGCGACTGTGGTAGGGCGCGATCCCGACAGTGACGTGGCCGTGATCAAGGTGAACCCTTCCAAAGAATTGCAGGTCGCCAGACTAGGCGACTCGGACGCCTTGAAGACCGGCCAGTTTGTTATCGCGTTCGGAAGCCCGCGCGGACTGGAAGGTTCGCTCTCGTTTGGCCATGTCAGCGCGCTGGGCCGCGAAAAATTGGCGATTCCGGGGCTGCGCTTCTTCAACCTCATTCAGACCGACGCGGCCATCAACCTTGGCAACAGCGGAGGCCCCCTCGTGAACATCGACGGCGAGGTGATTGGCATCAACACCGCGATCGTGTGGGGCGCGCAGTCGCTGGGTTTCGCCGTGCCCATCAATACCGCGAAAAAACTTGTTCCGACGCTTATCAGCGAAGGCAAAGTGACGCGCGGCTACTTGGGAGTGCGCGTGCGCGACGTCAAAGAGTTTGCGGACAGCCTTGCGCTGCCCGACGCCCAGGGAGCTTTCGTCGAAATGGTCTCTCCCGGAACCCCGGCGGAACGCGCCGGGCTCAAGCCGTATGACGTGATCCGCAAGGTGAACGATGAGACGATCGCCACCGACACCGACTTGGTCAACAAAATTTCCGATATCCGGCCCGGCCAGAAGACGACGTTAGAAGTGTGGCGCGACGGAAAGGCCATTTCCGTGGAAGTGACGCCGACGGCGTTCCCGGGCGAAGAAAAAATTGCCGTCGCCGAAAAATCGGGGATTCTCGGAATCACCGTGCGTCCCTTGGGACAGGGCGAACGCCAGGCGATGGGACTGGACGCATCCGTAAACGGCGTGCTCATCGACGATATCGAACCGGCCAGTCCTGCGGAAGAAGCAGGGTTGGCTCCGGGCAACATCATCACCGAAATCGCCAAGCAGCCGGTTTCCAGCGTTGAAGAATTCCAGTCCCTTATCCGGAAAAACGCCAAGGCTGGATCCTCCCTTCTCGTTCGCGTCTATCGCGAAAACCAGATGCCCAGCATCCTCGTGATCAAAGTGCCGCAGGACTACAAAAATTGATTGCGCGCGGGACGCAGGGCGCGCGTCAACGCGCCCTGCGTCTTCGTAAAAGATAAAACAAAACACGCGACGGGGAGCGTCAGCGCTCTCCTGCATCCGGGGCGCTTCTCCTTCCGGCCTCTTTTGACGGTTGATGCAATGCCTGCTAGACTGAGAAAGGCGTTCCGTGGTCTGGGAACAAGCCTGGAGAGGAGACGGAGACATGACGCCGGAAACGACTCGCGCGGCGGCGGTGGCGGGTCAGTTCTACGCCCGCGATCCCGAGGAACTCCGGAACACGGTGAAAGCGCACATCGAAGAAGCGCACGTGTCGCCTGCGCCGCGACAAGTGGACGCGCTGATCGTGCCGCACGCCGGCTATATCTACTCCAGTCCGACGGCAGGTCATGCGTTTGCGCGCGTCAACGGAAAGGAAGTCGATCGGGTCGTGTTGGTGGGATGCAGCCACCGGTTCCACATCGACAAAGCGTCCGTATGGACGCGCGGCGCGTTCGCCACGCCGTTGGGCGAATTTCCCGCGGATGCGGCATTCTCGGCAGAGTTGGCGCGAAAGACCGGTTCAGCGGATGCCGAACCTCATGTACTCGAGCACGCACTCGAGGTTCAACTGCCGTTCATGCGCGCGGCTCTTGGCGTCGTTCCCATCGTTCCCGTGTTGCTGGGAGGGCCGATAACCCGCTGGCATGAGGAGTTTGGGGAAATGCTGGCCCACATGCTTGGTCCCAACGATCTTGTCATTGCCTCGACCGACCTCTCGCACTACCTGTCTCAAGACGAAGCGACGGCGATTGATCGCCGGACGATTGCGGCGATTCTTGCTGGGGACGTCGCGGCGTTCGGCGAATGCATACGCGACCGCCGGTGCAGCGCATGCGGCGCGGCAGCCGTTGCAGTCGCGATGGCCTATGCCACGGCGCGAAAGGCGGACCATTGGGAACTGCTTGACTACCGCACCAGCGCGCACGCATCAGGCGATTGCAGCCGCGTCGTGGGGTATGCCGCGATCTCCATGGAGCGCGCAACATGACCGTAGGCGACGTCTGCGCTTGGATCGAAGAGTGGGCTCCGCCGGGTCTTGCATACGAGTGGGACAATCCGGGGCTGGCTCTTGGAGCGCCCGAAAATGAAGTGTGCGGCGCGCTTGTCGTTCTCACGGCGACCCGTCTTGCGTTCGAACGCGCTTTGGCGTGCGGCGCGAACCTCATCGTGGCGCATCACCCGCCCATCTTCCATCCGATTCTTTCGCTGCGGGAGGACCATCCCAGCGTTCGCCTGTTGTTGGACATGGCGCGCGCGGGAATGTCCTGTTACGCTGCGCACACCAACCTTGATGTGGCGCCGGGCGGCGTCAGCCAGGCGCTTGCGCGGCAAGTGGGACTGCGCGACATCGCGCCGCTGCTTCCTGCGCGGCATGCCGGCATGGTCAAGCTTGTAACCTTCGTGCCGGAATCGCACGTGGCGATCGTGCGCGAGGCCGTTTGCGCGGCGGGCGCCGGCGTCATTGGCGCGTATACGCATTGTACGTTCAGTGCGCCCGGCACAGGCACTTTCGCGCCCGGCGATGACGCAAATCCCTTTTCCGGAGTGAAAGGCGCGCTCAACGAAGAGCCCGAGCGACGTTTTGAGACGCTTGCGCCCCACGCCATTCTCGATCGCGTTATCGGAGCCCTGAAGCGCTCCCATCCGTATGAGGAGGTCGCCTTCGACATTGTTCCGCTTGAAAACCGCGACACGAAGACGGGATTAGGCGCGCGCGGCACGCTCGCCGAAGCAATGCCCCTGAACGCTTTTGCCGCGCACCTTTGCCGCGCACTCGATGTTTCACACGTTCGCGTCATGGGCTCTCCCAAGACGCTTGTCCAACAGGTCGGCGTTATTGGCGGGTCGGGCGCCGACGCAATACGCGAGGTGGCCGGCAAGGTAGACGCGCTGGTGACAGGAGACGTCAAGTATCACGACGCCCTCTTGGCGCAAGAACTTGGGCTGGCGGTGGTCGATGCGGGTCACGAGGGTTCCGAACGCTGTATCCTGGAGGCATTGGCGGATTATCTAAAACGGCGCGCACCATCCCTTCCCGTGGATATCTACCGGGAGCCTGAGACCTTCCGCATTGTCGGCGCATAGTCGCCGTCGCCGTTGCGGGCGAGGGCGATTCTCGGAGCGCGTCAAAACGACAGTTTTAGTGTCAGTATTTTTTTCCTGCCAACATCCAACACGGCTCCTTTTGGCCCAACGACGGCCTGACCGGCCACGTTTTCTTCGAGATCAAGCATCTGCGCCGCCTTGATCTTTTTCCCAGTGGCCAGCAATCCTTTCACCGGCTTGTCGGTGGGATTGAAGATGCGCACGACGACGCCCTTGCCGTCTTCGGACTGTTTGATAGCGCTGAGCATCAATGCCTCCGGTTCAACGCTCAAGAAACTGTGGTTCGGGTCGAGGCCTTTGCCCTTGTACGCAGCCGTCTGCGCAGGCTCCATAGGCACGGAGAGTTTCTCCGCCTCGCGCTGCACCTCAGCAGCCTCCCAATCGCCCGCATGCGGATACACCAGATATTCGAACTCGTGGTCGCCGGGACACTGTGAAAGCTGCATTTCGGGGTGCACTTCCCAACGATAACTTACGGTCGTCAGGGAGACTTCAAACGCGCGCATCAACGTCACCGCGATCGCGCTATCCGGGCGCTGCATCACCTGATACTCGCGCAGACCGTGATTGATGACCGCCATGCCCGCCTTGCCGTCGCTAACGTCCACAAAGCGCTGCATCGGGAAGGTGGCATAGTCGCACCCATGCCACGGGTGCTTGGGGCCGCACTCGATGTCGCGCTCGACGACGTCGAAGGCGCTCTCGACATGACAGGTCTTGGCCTTTGCCCGGCCCGTGGGAAAGACGACGCGCAGACGATGGTTCTTCGCCGTGTTGGTGAAGGAGGTCTTGATCTCCAGCGACTTCGCCCCTTTGCGCAGCGTCACGATCGAGGTGATGTCGAGGTCGCGCCATTCCGAACCGCGCCTGGCGTGGTTCATGTTGCCATCGAGCCGTTTCCACGCGTCGCCGCCATTCTCCTCGATGCCCGACGGCACGCGCATGTGGCACACAACACGGTAACGGGCCAGCAGCGGGCCGTTTTCTTCGAGGCTGATGGTGACCGGGCAGCCCGTGCTCAGAACGATCTGGTCAACGCTCGGCTCGACGTGCATCCACGCGGGGCCTGCCTCGCCGCCGTCTTCAAAATAGTGCAGATCGCGGAAGATTTCGCCGGTCTTCTTGTGCGTCATCGTAAACGTGCCGTCGGACTCGATGCGCACGCGCAGATGCTCGTTCTCCATCGTGTTGGTCGCGACGACCAGGTTGTCGCCCTTTGCGAATTCCGCCGTCTTCTCGAGGCGCAACGTCTTGTATCCCAGCGCCGGCACGTCCTTCACGTCGAAGTGTACGACGAAGCGATCGCTGTCCATCATCATCGGGGCGTCATACGCATGATTGACGACCGTCATCAACGGACGCCGACTGTATCCCTGCACGGCAACCGGCTTGCGTGTGGCCGTATCGACGAACGCGAATTCGCGCAGATTGAAACCGCGCGGCAGGTCAAGCACGGCCGTAACGACCTCGCTACGCGCGAAGGCCGACGCATTGAACACCGTGATGAGCACGTCGTTCTTATCAGCCTTGCTGGTGTCCACACGCAACTGGATCTGCTGCAACGCCGTCTTCCGCACGCCTTTGGCGATGTTCACAACCTGCCGCAGGCGGTACATCATATCTTGCTCGATGTCGTCCACGCCGCTGCCCGCGATGCTGTCGTGCGCATGGCTCGACAGCAACGTCTTCCAGGCAAGTTCCAGCAACGACTTGGGATAGTCCGCGCCCGCCGTCCACGCAAGCGTCGCAAAGGGCTCAGCCCACCGTTGCAGCAAGTATTCGGCCTGGGCATTGAGACGCTTCATGCGCGTGCGGCTCGACAGCACGTCGCTGTAGAGATGCACGCGCCCGTTCATCAACTTCGGGACGCGCTGCTCGCCTTTTTGCACCGTGAGGTTCTTCGCCGCTTTCTTCACCTTCGCGATGTAGTCGGGAAGGTTGCTGTGGCAGATCGTTGCGTCCTTGAGAACCTTCTTGGCGGCCTCGATCAGTTTCAACTCGACACGGTCCGCAACGCTGCTGTCGTGGCCGCTCATGAACGCAAAATACGGCGTCGTCGCGACCTTCCTTTCCATTTCCTTTAGCCGCTCCACGGATTCTGCGATGCGGCCCTTGTCGAAGCCCAGCGGCGGATCCAGCAAAATGTGATGGTTTGCCGATTCCGCCTCGTCAGCCAAGTGGAACGGCAGTCCGCCCTGGTCCCACGTGTACATGCGATCCATGGGCATCTCGCCGAGCACGACCGGGCGATAGACCTGATAATAGAAGTTGTAGCGAGCCGCCGAACTCATCTGCGAGCCCAGCGCGCGCGTGCCATCGGCCCCTTCAAAGATGAATTCGTTCGGCGTGTCCTTCGTGATGCCGTGGTAAAAAAGGATTGTGTCGATGCCGAAGCCCGCGTAGATCTGCGGGAGCTGCGAGTTCTGCCCATAGCCGAAGGGCGTGTGGCCGACCTTCATCACGCCGCCGTACGCCCGCGCCACCTTGTGACCGACGAGCAGGTTGCGAACGATCGACTCGCCCGCCACGCAGAACCCTTCCGGCGCGGTGTACCACGGGCCGATGTGGAGCCGTCCCGCCTTGACGTGCTGGATGATCGTATCGCGCTTCTCCGGCCGGACCTCAAGATAATCCTCGATCGGGATCGTCTGCGAATCGAGGAGGAACGATTTGTACTCCGGTTCCGTGTCGAGGATATCCAGGAGCGTGTCGAAAAAATGCATGAGCATCATCCGCGTTTCCTGGAAATTGCACAACCACTCGCGGTCCCAGTGGGTGTTCGATATCACATGAATTTCATAGGGCTGCTTCATCGATAGGTCCTTCTATTTGAAAAAACGTTGGCAAGACAACGGCGCGCATTGTACCCCGTCGCCCATTTCCCCCTCAACAAGCAAGAACGCTTGCATTTTTGGCCAATTTGCTCAGGCATCACGTCATCTCCCTTGAATACCGCGAGCGGGAAGTGCCAAGATGCCCCCGGGATTTTTATTGGCATGGTTCACACGAGGCTTGGGGCACGCATGAAGATTCTGCACGCCACCTCCTGGATCTCGCGTTGGGGGGGCGGCGTGCCGCCTGTTGTGAAGGGGCTTGCGCGGGCGCAGGCGGCGCGCGGCAATGACGTTCACGTCGCCGCTTTGGACGATGTGCATGCGGCAGAGGATACCCAGGACTGGGGAGTGCCCGTTCATTTGGGAAGCGTGACGGGGCCTGCGGCGTTAGGAACATCGTGCGCGCTGCGCCGTTTCTTCAAAACGCATCAGAACGCATTTGACGTTGTCCATTACCACAGCCTGTGGATGTGGCCCGGCTATCAGTGCCGCCGCATGGCGCAAGCCGCCCGGATTCCCCTCGTTATCACGCCCCATGGCATGCTGGAGCCTTGGGCATTGAAGCGGTCGCGCTGGAAAAAGGGAATCGCCCGGCGCTTGTTCGAAGACGCCAACCTCCGCTCGGCTGCGTGCCTTCATGCATTGTGCGCAAACGAATACGAGAGCTTCCGCGGCTTTGGCCTCACGAATCCCGTCGCCGTCGTTCCAAACGGCATCGACCTGACCGAATTTGACTGCCTTCCCGCCGCGGAAAGCATCACGGACCGGTTTCCTGAGCTTCGCGAACGTCGTCTCGCCTTGTTCCTTTCGCGCATACATCCCAAAAAAGGGCTTCCGCATCTGATCGAGGCATGGGCCTTGCTGAAAAACGATTTTGAGGAGTGGACGTTGCTGGTTGTAGGGCCGGACCAAGTGGGGCATACTGCGGCCATGAAAGCGCTCGCGCATGCAATGGGAGTCCAGGACCGGATATGTTTTGCCGGCCCGCTATATGGCGCGGACAGGCTGGCCGCCATGAGCGCGGCGGATTTTTTCGTGTTGCCGTCGTTTAGCGAAGGATTCAGCATGGCGTTACTCGAGGCTGCGGCATGCCGATTGCCTTTGCTGTTGACGCCTCAATGCAATTTCCCGGAAATCGCCGTTGCGGGCGGCGGCATCGAAGTTGAGCCTGCCGCGCCCGACACCGCCCGTGGGTTGCGTGACATGATGCGCCTGTCCGAGGAAGAACGTCAGTCCATGGGACACAAGGCGCGGCGGCTGGTCGAAGACAAGTACACATGGTCCTCAATCGCCGCCGAGATGGACGCCGTGTACACGTGGCTCCTTGGGGCAGGCCCCATGCCCGGGTGCGTGAGACGGGTGGATCGCGATGCATACGATGCATAACAGGGTTGATTTATCTACGTATTCTCCGAAAGGATTCGCTCGGGGCGCCAGCGCGATCGCCGAGGCGCTCTGGCTTGTGGTGCGCTCCGCGCTCTTTCTCCACATTCCATTCGGCCTCTACGGCTTCAAGCGATGGACGCTGCGTCGCTTTGGCGCGCACGTGGGAAAAGGCGTCGTGATAAAACCCGGCGTCAAGATTACGTTTCCCTGGAAACTTCGCATCGGAGATCACGCATGGCTGGGAGAGGATTGCTGGATATTGAATCTCGATGATGTCTTTATTGGAGACCATGTCTGCATTTCTCAGCGCGCCATGATCTGCGCCGGGAGCCACGATTACAAATCGCCAAGCTTCGACCTCATCACCAGCCCCATACGCCTGGAAGCAGGCGCCTGGATTGCGGCAAACTGCTGGGTCGGCCCGGGCGTCACGATCGGCGCCCATGCCGTTCTCGGCGCGGGCTCCGTCACGTCCAAAGACCTTGAACCGTACGGCATCTACCAAGGCAATCCTGCCGTCAAGGTGAAGACGAGGACCATCCGGTGACAGCGCAGAGAAACGTTTTTAGCCCCAGGGCGCTTTCGTCGGCGTTGGCGCCCTTGTCGCGGAACGCCGGCGCGCGGGATATCGGCGGCTCGAAAGCCGAAACGAGAGGAAGAAACACGTGAAAAGAATCTTGGTAACGGGTTCCAGCGGATTGATCGGATCGCAGGTCAGCGAGTATTTCGATAGAGAAGGTTGGGAAGTTCATGGCGTGGACAGCAATCAGCGGGCCGTTTTTTTCGGGCCCGAGGGCGACACCCGTTGGCGACAGAGTCAGTTGGAGGCCTCTCTCTCGTGTTTCGTCCATCATGAACTGGACATTCGTGACCGGCAGGGCGTGCTTGACTGTCTGGAAGCCCTGCAGCCCAACGCGATCGTGCACGCGGCGGCCCAGCCGAGCCACGACCGGGCGGCCTCGATCCCGTTTGACGACTTCGACACCAATGCCGTGGGCACGCTCAACATGCTCGAAGCGGCGCGTCGATTTACGCCGGAATCCCCCTTTGTGTACTTGTCCACGAACAAGGTCTACGGCGACGCCCCCAATCGCATTTCGCTCAAAGAATGGGAAAAACGATGGGATTACGACGATCCCGCGTATGAAAACGGCATTCCCGAGACGTTTTCCATCGATCAGTCCATGCATTCGTTGTTTGGCGCAAGCAAGGTGGCCGCTGATGTCATGGTGCAGGAATACGGCCGGTATTTCGGCATGAAGACGTGTTGCCTGCGCGGCGGCTGCCTCACCGGGCCATCTCACAGCGGGGTGGAGTTGCACGGATTCCTGAGCTATCTCGTCAAGTGCAACCTGGAGGGGCGCCTGTACAAGGTGTTCGGCTACAAGGGCAAGCAGGTGCGCGATAACATCCACAGCTTGGACGTGGCTCGATTCATCGATGCCTTTATCCAGAATCCGCGTTGTGCGGAGGTCTACAACGTCGGGGGAGGAAAAGGAAACAGCTGCTCGATCCTCGAGACCTTCGATATGGTCGAAGCGCGCAGCGGCAAACCGATGCGCTACGAATATGTCGAGACGCATCGCATGGGCGATCATATTTGTTACTACAGCGACTTGCGAAAAATGAGAAGCCACTACCCCGACTGGGACATCCGCGTCTCGTTGGAACAGATAGTGTCGGAAATCGTCGACGGCTGGAAAACGAGAGTCGTAAAATAATCCAATGCGC
>JAKJDA010000200.1 GCA_022706165.1 Candidatus Hydrogenedentota bacterium
AGACGTTGTTGCGGCATGGCGAGAAGCGATGGTTCAGCACGTTCATGCACGGACTGCACGCCAGACCTGCCCAGAGGACGTGGCAGCGTCCGCCGAGTGGGCCGTAGAGTTCGGGGGTCTCGGGGCCGAATAGAACGACGGTCTCGATATCCGTGAGTGATGCGAAATGCGCAGGGCCGCTGTCGTTGGTGATCATGACGTCGCTCAGGGCGTATAGCGCCAGGAGTTCGCGCAGGCTGGTGCGCCCCGCGGCGTTTACCGCGCGTGGCGATCCGATGTCGCGGCGAAGACGTTCGGCGGCCTGGCGTTCGGAGGGGTCTCCGACCAGGATGACCGAAGCGTCTTGCATTTCCGCGAGGATGCGGCGTCCGAGCGCGATGAAACGTTCCTCCGGCCATTTGCGCAACGGCATCAGGTCGCCGGCATTCGGGTTGAGCAGGATGATGGGGCCTTGAGGATGGGTTCCAAGCAGTTCGTGGAGCATCGACTGGGCGGCGTGGCGTTCTTGCTCCGTAGGGACGAAAGGCGGCACGGTTTCGTCGAGCGGGCCTGCGGGCGTTTTCGGCAGGGGCAGGTCGTTGGGGTCGTGGTTCAATGCGTGGACCAGCAGATGACAGAGCTTGGCGGCGTGCAGATAGGGGTTGTATTGCACGCGGTGGGTCATCAGGTCGCCGCGGTAGGGGGCTTCGCTGGTGAAGCGGTGCAGGCCGACGCGGCGTTGCGCGCCGCAGAGATACGCGAGAAGAGCCGAGGCGCGCGAGTAGAATTCCATGTCGATTGTTGCGTCGATGCCGGTGCGGCGGATTGCGGACAGCGCGCGCAGGGCGTCCATCGCAAAGGCGCAAAAGCGATGGTTTCGTATCGTGAATACGTTTTGTTCGGGTACGATGCCGAGGAGATCGAGAATGGGCCGGTTTTCTTCGAAGACGCAGAAGTAGACGTTGTCGCGCCCGACCTTTGCGACGGCTTCGCGGATGGCGCTGTGCATGAGGACCGTCGCGCCTTGCTCGATGAGTTTGATGAACAAGATGCGGCGAACCGGCGGCAAGGCGCGTCGTCCGCGAAGGAGGCGTCCGGCGCGCGCGACGATCGTGAGCAGGGCGCACAGCGGTCGTCCCATCCACAGGTCCAGCATGCGTATGGTGTTGACTCTCACGGGCGTCGGGCGTCCTTGTGTTTGTTCTTCATCGTCAGCGGACCACGACCAATTTGCGCGGAGGCAGCGTGATGGTGCGAGGCGTTCCTTGCCCAGTCAGTTTTTTTTCTATCGGGTTCTCTCCTCGATGGAACAACAGCAGTTCGTGCGCGCGCACCGTCGTCCAGACGTCATCCATCACGCCATCGAGGTGCGGCGTCTTCGTGAAACGGGATGCGACGGCGGCGGCGGCCTCGCGCAGCGTTTCGAAGGATTCGCCGGTGCGGAAGACCAAGCCTTTGCCCAGATGCATTCCGGAGGGCGATGCTTCGTTCACCCAATTCGCGGCGTTTCCGTCAATCGTTTCGATCGGTTTGTCCGCCGCCCACAGCAATACGCCGCCTCGCTTCACCCAGGGGCGAATCTTCGCCAATGTCTTGGGAGCGATCACGTTGCAGTGCGTTGCGATAAGCACGCGATACGTGTTCAGCGCGCCGTCGTTGACGAGGAGTTCATCGAGCACGTCGTAATCGAACAGGTCGCGCAGGCGCATGCCCATGTCTACGGCCGGCATGATGGCGCCGTTGAGATAATAGACCGTCGTGGGGGCAAGCAACGCGATGTCCGTTTGGCCGCGTTCGCCCGTGAACAGAGGCAAGGATTCCGTCGCCGCGGCGAGGTGTTTTTCGAGTTCGTAGGTGAAGAGCGTTGTGGCGCCACAGGATGCGTCGGTGAATGTGCGCAGCGCGAAGGCGTCGGGGTCGAGTCCTCCGGCGGCTTCGGTTCGATAGGGAACGCCATAGTAGGCGTAGGCCGTGCTGGTCCACTTGTCGGCCCAATACGCGCCTCGGCTGTCGGCGGACTGCATGGCGATGCGTTTCTTGCCGGCCATTTTCGCGAAGCCTGGGTTGTACGTGCCCCAGCTTACGGGGTTCATGTGGCCGCAGTTTCCGCCCGGCTTTGTCGCGACACGATCGCGACCGAAGATGGAGACCGCCATGTCGATCGACTTCGCGGAGAAATCGATCAAGGCCTGGTGATACCAATGAATGAAATCGAGCCAGCGTTGGCGATCGCGCGGCGGTTTCGTCGTGAAGTCTGGGATCGTCTCCGCCTGCAGTTCTTCCGGGAATGACACGTCGCTGAAACCTTTGAATGAGGCTCCCCATGCATGGTTGAGGGCGGCAATCGATTTGTATTGGCGTCGCATCGTCTTCTGGAACAGCGGCAGGGCGTACGCGTCGCCGCACCAATACTGGCCGTCGGCACAGTCGCCGACTTTCACCACGAAGTCCACGTAGGGCAGGGGGTAGTTGCCTTCGCCGTAGGGGCCGAGCAGGCAGGCGTAGACCTCCTCCAGGCGATCGCCGAATTGTGCGTGCAGGGCGGTGTAGAAATGCCGGTACCATTCGATCGTGCGCGGGTCGTAGATTGACAGCATGAAGCATTTCTTGCCGTCCCGGACGTTTGTCATCAACGTCGCGCGCGGGTCATCGCGCAACCACACCGGCGGGATGTGGCACCAGATGTATGGGATATAGAGCAAGCCCGCGTTGTGCAGACGATCGTAGACCGTTTCGTGGTGCGACCAGTCCCATTGTCCTTCGACCGGTTCGATCGCGCCCCATGCGAGGTAGTCCTCATAGGCCCACAGGCCCTGTGTGTGGAGGCGGCGCAGAGTTTCTAGGGAAGGGATGTGGGGCGAGAACGAGGGATCGGGATGCGCGCCGATGGGCGAATGGGTGATGTAATCGACCGAGAGATTCCCCGTTGTAAGGCGAGCGGTCTCTGTTCGTTTCATCGTGTCTCCATAGGCGTGAAGGGCGGTCGCCATCGCAAAGACGCAACTCCAGGCCAGCGGTCCCATCGTCTTTCCCTCCAGGATGGCGTCGGGGTCATTCTGCGCGGCCGACATTGCCATCGACAAACGCATCGACCAATTCGGGATCGAAATGTTTGCCACGTTCGCTACGCAGGTAGACGATGGCATCCTCGTGCGTAGTGGTGCCTTTTCGGTAATGGCGCGGACTGGTCATGGCGCAGTAGACGTCCAGGATGCGCATAGCGCGCGCTAGGTACGGGATCGCTTCGCCTTCAAGCTGGTTGGGGTACCCTGTGCCATCCCAGCACTCGTGGTGGTGCCGAACAATCTCGTCGGTGTCTTTGAGAGCGTCAATTTGGGCTACGATCTCGCCTCCCTTTGTCGGATGTTCCTGAATCTGAATCCACTCGTCGTAGGTCAAGACACTTGCTTTGAGAAGCACATCGTTGGGGATGCGAAGCTTGCCGATGTCGCGCACGAGTGCGCCGCGTTCGAGTAGCAGCTGGTCGGACTCGCTTAGGCTTAGCGCGATGGCGAAGCGTGTCGCATGTTCTTTGACTCGTTTCGACGAACTTTGGGCGAAGGTTTCTCTGCAGTCGAGCGCCTCGGCGAGGAGGTAGAGGAGTTCCTCGTGGCGTAGCCCGACAATAGAGGCGACTCGCACCACTTCTTCCACTGCATCAGCGCCGCCGATGACGGCTGAGACAGTGGGGGGGACTGCCGCGGCGACCACGAGTTCGGTTACCTCGATTCCTTTGCCGGACGATGCCTCGGCGAGGGTTTGGCCGAGCGACGCCTCTGCTCCCACCACCGCGATGCACTTCAACATGGTCGGGTCTCCTTCTGGTTGCCGGGGTTACTCCACCGTCACGCTCTTGGCAAGGTTTCTGGGTTGATCGACGTCGCAGCCTCGTTTCACTGCGATGTAGTAGGCCAGCAATTGGAGCGGCAGCGCCGCCACAATGGGGCTGAACGGTTCGTTACAGGCTGGAATATAGACGACGTCGTCGCTGTGGGACTTGATGCTTTCATCCCCTTCGGTGGCGATCGCCAAGACAATGCCTGAACGCGCCCGGATCTCCTGGATATTTGAGATCATCTTGTCATAGGCGCCGCCTTGGGGCGCAATCGCGATCACCGGATGCTCGGCTGTGATCAACGCGATGGGGCCATGCTTCATCTCGCCGGCTGCGTAGCCTTCCGCATGGATATAGCTGATTTCCTTGAGCTTCAGGGCGCCTTCGTACGCGCTGGGATGGTTGAAGCCTCGGCCCAGGTAGAAAGCGCTGCGAGCGTTCCAGTATTTCGCGTCGGACGCGCATGCTTGTATCTGGTCTTGATGTTCCAGGCACCATTGGACTTTGTTGGGGATATCGTTCAGGTCGGCGATCAACGCGGCGGCTTGTTGCGTAGTGAGCGTCCCGCGCAGACGTCCCAGCCAGATGGCGAACAAAGCGAACGCCGTGATCTGGCATGTATACGCCTTGGTGGAGGCGACGCCGATTTCGGGCCCCGATTGGGTGTAGAGTACGCCTTCCGATTCGCGCGCGATGCTCGAGCCGACCACGTTCACGATCGACATCACCTTCGCGCCTTGGCGCTTGGCAATGCGCACGGCTTCGAGAGTATCGGCGGTTTCGCCCGATTGCGTGACCGGAATGACAATCGTGTCGGGTGTGACAATCGGATTGCGGTAACGGTATTCCGACGAGATGTCGACCTCGACGGGGATCCGGCTGAAGGCTTCGATGAGGCGCTTTCCCACCAGTCCCGCGTGCCACGCCGTGCCGCAAGCCACAACATGAATGCGCGAACACGCGCGAATGTCGGCGTCCGTCAAGCCCATGCCCTCGAACGTCACGGTGTCCGCCCCTTCCGTCACGCGCCCACGTAAGGTATTTAGGATGGCGTCCGGCTGCTGATGGATCTCCTTCAGCATGAAATGCGGATAGCCTTCCTTTTCGGCGGCGGCGGCGTCCCAATCCACGGTCTTGACCTCGAGGCGCTGGGGGACGCCGCGCAGGTTGCAGATCTCGTAGCTATCCCGCCGAATCGCGCAGACCTGTCCGTTGTCGAGGTACACGACGCGCCGCGTGTAGTTCATGATGGCGGGCGCGTCCGATGCGATGAACGATTCGCCGTCGCCCAGGCCGAGGATGAGCGGACTGCCGTGGCGCGCGGCAACGAGGAGGCCCGGATCGTGCTTGCAGATCACGCCAATCGCATACGCGCCTTCGACGTCGCGCAATGCCCGGCGCACGGCTTCGAACAGGCTGCCTGCGTAATACTTGCGCACGAGATGCGCGATGACTTCGGTGTCCGTTTGGCTGCGGAAATGGGCGCCATCGGCGGCGAGTTGCTCGCGCAAACGCTGGTAATTCTCGATGATCCCGTTATGGACGACGGCGATTTCCATCGTGTTGTCGAAATGAGGGTGTGCGTTGATCTCGCTGGGTGCGCCGTGCGTGGCCCAGCGGGTATGGCCGATGCCTAGGTTGCCGACGAGGGGGGAATCCTCGAGGCGCGTCGCGAGGCCTTTCAGCTTTCCGGGAGATTTCCGGTAACGCAGTTCGCCGTCGCTGATGACGGCCAGTCCCGCGCTGTCGTAGCCGCGATATTCGAGTCTGCGGAGTCCCTCCAGAATGATAGGGACGGCGTTTTTCTCACCGATGTATCCCACAATGCCGCACATGGCTTGATCCTCGAAAGATGGATGTTGCGTCATTGTAGCGGAAACGGCGCAGCGTGGCGAATTTGTGCGGCGGGCATGTGCGCGTTTTACCGAACGTTGGGGAAGCTCGGTTGATCAATGGCCGAGGAATTTG
>JAKJDA010000201.1 GCA_022706165.1 Candidatus Hydrogenedentota bacterium
GAGGTGACCCGTCTCAGCGGCGGTGACAGCCGCGGAAATCGTCTCAAGGTCTCTCATCTCGCCGACCAGAATGACGTCCGGGTCCTGCCGCAAAATGCTGCGCAACCCCGCCGCAAAGGTAAGGCCGATCTTCGGACGCACCTGTATCTGGCCTATCCCCGCCATCTGATATTCAATGGGGTCCTCCACCGTAATGATGTTCTTGTCGGGAGAATTGACGCGCTGCAACGCGGCGTACAACGTCGTCGATTTGCCCGACCCCGTGGGGCCCGTCACCAAAATAATCCCATGCGAACTCGTGATAATCTTGTCGACCAGGGTATAGTCGTGCCGGTCCATGCCAAGCTCTTCAAGACCAAACAGGAAATTGCCCTTTTCCAGGATGCGCATCACGACGCGTTCGCCGAATGCAACGGGGATCACCGAGACGCGGATATCGATTTCCTTGCCGCTCAACCGGATCTTGATGCGCCCGTCCTGAGGCAGTCTGTGCTCGGCGATATTCAGATTCGCCATGATCTTGATGCGCGACGTGATCGCCGCTTCCTGCGATTTCGGCATCGTCAACTTCTCATACAGCACGCCGTCAATGCGATACCGCACGCGCACCTCGCGCTCAAACGGCTCGACGTGAATATCCGAAGCGCGCTCCTTCACCGCGCCGCTGATAAGCAGATTGATGATCTTGATGATCGGGGCCTCGTTGGCGAGATCAAGCAAATCCCGATCCGAATCGGTCTCCACCGCCTGGAGATTGCCCTCCTCGTCCTCCGCCAGCACGATGTTGTCAATCATGTCCGCCGCATTCTCGCCCTGCTGATCGAAATAGCCGTCGATAAGAACCTGAATGTCCTCCCGGCGGCACAACACCGGCGCCAAAGGGGCCTGAAGCAACAAACGCAAATCGTCCAACGGCAGCAAATTCGTCGGATCGTTCAACGCGATGCTATACGCGCCGTCCTCCTGCCGATACGGAGCCATGCAATACTCGCGGATGAAATGAATCGGCGCTTTCAGCGCCAGCGTCGGATCCATCCGCTTGCGCATGTCGCGATCAAACGGAATATCGAACTGTTCCGCCAGCGCATCGAGGACATGATCCTCTTCCAGATAGCCCAAATCCATCAAGATTTCGCCGATCCGCTTGCTCCGAATGCGCTGCAATTCCAGGGCCTCGTCGATCTCCTCCTGATGGGAATGGCCCAGCCGGACCAGTATTTCGCCCAAACGGGCGGCGCGTTGCATCGTCACGGCTGCCTCATCTTCCCCTGCGAAAACGCGCCCATCTTGCCCTTGTTTTCCTGGAACTCCGCGCTCTTGGTGGCGCTCGGACGATAATTCTCCCGCAAATCGGCCCGTTGCCGGACCTTTTTGATAAACCCTTTTTCAAACAACACATCGATATTCGCGCGATCGAATTCATCCATGCGGTACTGCGTCATGCGCTCCAGATCAACCCCCTGCCGAACAATATTGGGCGTGACCAAAATCGCCAGATTGCGTTTGCTGCGATTGGACGCCTTGCTGCGGAACAACCACCCCAACACCGGCACATCGCCCAACACCGGCGTCTGGTTGATCGTCCGATCCGTGCTCTCGCTCACCAACCCCGCAATCACCCCCGTGCAACCGTCCATGATCGTCACCTTGTTGGCAACCTTCGACTTCTGCACGGTCGGGCCCACGATATTCACGTCCGCTCCAATGTCGCTGGCGACGGTCTGCGACACCTCAACGCCGAGATCGAGCAACACGTTGTCGCCCTGGCTGATCTGCGGCGTCACGTTCAACTTGATGCCCACGTCCTCACGGTTCACATTGCTGAACACGCTGCTGTTCACCGTCGTCTGGTCCAACGACCGCGAAGAGCCCGTGATGAACGGAACCTCCTGCCCCACAATGAACTCGGCCTTCTCGTTGTCGATCGTGGTCAAGCTCGGCTGCGATAAAATGTCCAGGTTGGTCACGTTCTGCAACATCGAGATCAACAACGGAATGTTCGGAATCGTGACCGTCCCCCCCGTGCCCGCAGGATTGGATATCTTGGTGGTGCCGCTCAACACGCCCACCGTCGTGCCAACGCCGCCCGCCCCCAGCACGCCTCCCTGCAAAATATTGGCCAGCTTCACGACGTTGTTGAGCGCGAAGGCGTCGTTGGCTTTGAGCGACGTCGATTCGACGCTCAACGTATACTTGTCGCCGATGATCACATCCATGATGATCGCCTCGACATGCACCTGACGCGTCGGAATGTCAAGCCGGGCAATCAACTCCCGCAACACCTTGAAATCCTGCGGCGAAGCCAAAATCAACAGCGCATTCGTCCGCTCGTACTTCGTGATAATGACTTTCTTCTCGAACGGCTGCACTTCCGCCGTCGCCGCCCCGCCGCCTTGCGGCGCCCCGCCGCCACCCGCGGCGCCCTGACGCGGCGTCGTGCCAATAACGGCGTTCAACGCTTGCTCCATCTTCTCCGCGTCGGCATTCTGCAGCTCGACAATGTTCATGTTGTTGGCTTCGTACGGCAACTCCTTGTCGAGCTTCTTGATGAGATCCCGCACCCGCTCCATCATCGCATCCGACGCCTTGACTATCAGGGCGTTCATCCGCTCGTCCGGCGTGATCTGCAACGTCTCCTGCCGCGTCCCCACCACCATCTGCTGGGGCTGACCCGGCACCGCCGGCCGCGCACCCGGACGCTGCGGAATGACCGGACGTTGCACGACAGCGCCCCCGGCAGGATTCGCCGCTCCCGCCGTCGCCCCCAACACATCCAAGACCTGCTGCGCCAAAATCTCCGCCCGCGTATATTCAAGAGGAAAAATCTCGATCCGCGCATCGTATCCCGGAACATCGAGTTCCTTGAGCAGCTTCAACACATTCCGGATGCCATCGGCATTGTCCGTGATAATCAGCGTATTCGTCTTCGCATAGGCCCTGATCTGCGCATTTTTCGACCCCACCGAGGGCAATAAGCTCTGCAATTCGGTCACATCGGCGTGGTTGACGGGAACAATATGCGTGGACACCGTGTCAAAACCCGCCGGGGCCGCGTCCGCTCCCACCACCAACGGCGGCTTCTCCTGCGCGTCTCCGGTAGGCACAATCTTCACCAGATCGCCGTTGAGCGTGGGAAGCATCGTATATCCCCGCGAAGAAAGAATGGATTCCAGCACCGCATACGCCATATCGGCGGAAATCTTGCGATGCGCGACAATGGTCACCTTCAAACTGCCGATTTGAGGATCAATATCGAAATTCCTGCCCGTCATCGCCCCAATCGACTTGACAATCTGAATGAGGTCCGTGTCCTCATAATTGACATCGAAATCTTTCTGCTGCGTCTCCCCGCCGCTGGGACGGAACGAGGCCTGTCCTCCGCCCGCATTCGCGGCATCCCCCGTCGGCGCGCCAGACGGCGAAACCAATCCCGCAGGCTTGCCCGGCGCGATCGGCTGAACCGGCGCCGGCATCGGAACGGAAGGCTGAGGCGCCGGAGTCACCGGAACAGACGGGCGCACAGGCAAAATCGGCCTGGGAATCGTCGCGCCCGGCATGCGCGGCGCAGCCCCCGTATCCACCGTATCCGGCCCCTGAGGCATCGCTGGTTCGTCCGTATGGATGTCCTCTTCCGGCTCGGGAGACGGTTCGGGAATCGGTTCGGACTCCACGGCATGAGGGACGGCCACATCCGCGCCCGACACCGCACCGGACGCATCCCCCGGAGCCGGGGGCTGGCCCCACGCCCCCAACGGAGCCGCTAAGACCCCTAGGCACAACACAAGAACGCCCAAGGCCATCCGAACGCCGCGGCGCGACGCTCCCTCGATTCTCAACGCAACTTGAACATGCATGATCGGGGATCACTCCAGTTTGAAGTTGATCATCTGCGGTTTGCCCTGGCGAAGAACGCCCAACCAAAACGTATTGGCATTCTGAAAACGGCTCACAATGTCTGCCAGCTTCTCCATGCTGTCTATCTGCACCCCATTGACCGTCTGGAGCACGTCATTGTCTATCAATCCCAATTTCTGCGCGACCGGATTGGCGCTTAAGTTGCTCGACGTGATCCCCGCCATCTTGCCATTGGCATCCATGTACGGCATCGGGTTGATTTTCGACAATACGTCCGCGTAGTTGCCCGAATACTGATCAAACAGTTCCTGCCGATTGAGCGTCACCCCGCCCGGATTGAGTTGGGCGCGCGGCGCAGGCGCAGAAGCCGCCTGAGGCTGCGGGCCCGCGATGGGGGCCGCGCCTCCCTTATCCTGGTCCAGCTTCAATATTTCCCGGGCGTTCGTCGCCTTGTTCCACAACACGACGCTGCGGGGATATATCTCGGCAAGGACGACCTGATCTATCAGCGGCTGGTTCAAATAATACGTCTGCGTCTTGCGGACGCTCGGCGCGGAATTCTCTATCACCGCCGTGCCCAGCGGATCGGTCGGAAATGCGGCCGCCGTGCCCAATAACCGCAACGGAAGCGACGTTTCCACCACCGGCGTCTCGACAGGCGCCGCAACCGCCTCGGGAGCCTTCGCCCCGCCTAGGCCAGCGTCTCCAAAGAGTCCGCTCTTCATGATCGCGGCGTACTCTTCCAACGGCCCAACGCCCGCCACCGCGACTCTCTCCGAGGCTTCCCCTCCCTGGTTCAATGGCGTAAACGCCAACGGCTCCTCGAACCACTTCATCACGGCAAAACAAGCCGCCACGGCCACTACAACCGCTAACGCGATATCCAACGCGGCAAATGCCTGCCGTATGACGACTTCCTTAATCATATGACAGGGTGCGGCCCCCTCGGTTTTCCACCATGCCCCACGCCCTGTTCGTACTCACGCACAACCCCTTGCGTTCTCTTGGGCCCATCGCATACGCAGGAACACCCCCCTCGCAGACGCAGCCTTCTACCTAACGCCTTGATCCGCTTCAAAGTTGACGAAGAATCAGCATGATTCCTGGCATGAACCATGCGCCGTCTCCCGTGCATCAGTGTAGCGAGTTCCACGCCGCAATGCAATCAGGAAAGACCACACAACCACACCATATTGTGGATCGCGCACCGGATCCCCAAACATCTCGCTTTACTAACCGGACAATATCTCCCAAAAACATTCTTGCCGCAACCGGCCCTTTCTCTCAAAAAGTCCCCCCGGAGATAAGGCACCCGGGGGGAACGAAACCGTTTGAGCGTCACATGCGCCGTTTACTTCCGATGGCCAGACTTTGCCTCTGCGTTCACGAGTTCGCGGACATGTTTCTTAAAATCCTCCAACGCCACCGGCAACGGCTCCCCGCCGCCCTTCGTCCGCGCCGACGCCCCCTCCGGCGCGTCGATCTTCGCTCCAGCCTTCCCGTTCGATTTCGCGGCTTGAAGCGCATAGTCCGCATCCCGCGTGCCGCCCTTCAACGTTTTCACGCCGGTCTTCGGGTCGGTCACAATCGCATACTTGCCCCGCTCTCCAGCCACGACATGCATGCCATTCGGAACGCGCTCGAGGAAAAGGAGCGCCTCCTCGCCCTCCGCGAATTTCGCCAATCCCACCGCATCCGTCACAATCGCGCCCATCCGTCCCCCAATCTGCCGGAACTGAATCGCGCCGCCTTTGTTCATACGCCCCTTGAGCGTATCGTTCACCTCGACGGTAATGTCCGTCACGATGGTGGTTCCCTTCTCGTCCCAATGCGTATGCACGGTCTTCACCCTGCCCGCGACAATATCGTCGGACATGCCCACCATATCCTGG
>JAKJDA010000202.1 GCA_022706165.1 Candidatus Hydrogenedentota bacterium
TCTACCGTCGCACCCGAGACGAGATGCCTGCGTATCAGGAAGAAGTGGAAGAGGCCGAGCACGAAGGCGTCCACCTGCAAACCCTTGTGGCTCCGGCGGAAATCGTGGTCGAGAACGGCTGCGTGGCGGGCGTGAAGTGTCATCACATGTGGTTGGGCGAGTTCGACCGCAGCGGTCGTCGCCGTCCCGAGGCGGCCAAGGATGACCAAGCCTTCATCGTCAAGGCCGATCAGGTCATCGCGGCGATTGGGCAGAGCTTGGACGTAGAAAGACTGCTCGATGGCGCGACCCCGAAATTGAACGCGTGGAAATTCCTTGCAGTGAATCCGTTGACGGGGCAGACGTCGATAGAATGGCTTTTCTCGGGAGGCGATTCGGCCAGCGGCCCGTCGTCGGTGGCCGAGGCCGTGGGCGCTGGCGAACGCGCGGCGATAGGCATCGACAAGTACCTGACCGGCAAGGAGCATGCATTCTGGCGGACGTGGTGCGAGGTGGATACGTCATTTGATCCGGACGCAGACATCCCCGATTACCCGCGCGCGAAAATGAAGTTGTTGCCAATCGGAAAACGCCGTCACAATTTCAATGAAGTGGAATTGCCCTTTACCGAAAATGTGGCCGTGCGCGAGGCAAAACGTTGCCTGCGTTGCGATTACCGTGGAAACCAATAGCCGGCCTCGGCTTGAGATAGGAGATGCGCGACGATGCCAACCCTGACCGTTGACAACGTATCGGTGGAAGTGCCGGACGGCACAACCATCTTCGAGGCCGCCCGCAAGGCCGGCGCGAAGATCCCCAACCTTTGCTACATGAAAGACCTGCAAGCGATCGGCGCGTGCCGCGTGTGCATGGTGGAAGTCGAGGGCGCGCGCAGCCTTGTCGCGTCATGCGTGGCGCCCGTTGCCGAAGGCATGAAGGTCAAAACCAACACCCGCAAAGCGCGCGAGGCCCGCAAGACCGTCGTCGAGCTGCTGCTGTCCGACCACGAAGGCGATTGCCAGACCTGCGATCGCAACGAGGACTGCGAACTGCAAGCCCTCGCGCGCGACATGGGCATTCGCGATATCCGCTACCCCGGCGAGAAAAGCAAGCGCATTCTCGATTCGAGCACCCCCGCCCTGATGCGCGACACGTCGAAGTGCGTGTTGTGTCGCCGCTGCGTGACGGTGTGCAGCGAAGTCCAGGGCGTGGGCGGCATTTTCCCGCAGAGCCGCGGTTTTGAAACCGTGGTCGGCCCTGCCTTCGATAGCACGCTCGACGACATCGTCTGTGTGCAGTGCGGCCAGTGCGCGGCGGTGTGCCCGGTGGGCGCGATCGTCGAACGCGATCAGACGGCGGACGTATGGGCGGCGCTCGACGACCCGAACAAGACGGTTGTGGTGCAGACAGCCCCTGCCATTCGCGCGGCGCTCGGCGAGTGCTTCGACTACGAACCCGGCACGCTCGTGACGGGAAAAATGACGGCGGCGTTGCGTCGTCTTGGCTTCGATGCGATATTCGACACGAACTTCACAGCCGACTTGACGATCCTCGAAGAAGGCACGGAACTGCTGACGCGACTGAAGATGGCGCTTGTCGACAAGGAGCCGGTCGCGTTGCCGATGTTCACGAGTTGCTCGCCGGGATGGATCAAGTACATCGAGTACTTCTACCCCGACATGTTGCCAAACGTGTCGACGTGCAAGTCGCCGCAGCAGATGTTCGGCGCGCTTGCGAAGACGTATTACGCGGAAAAGATCGGCAAGAAGCCGGAGGACATGTTCGTCGTATCGGTGATGCCATGCACCGCGAAAAAATACGAATGCCAACGTCCCGAGATGAACGCCAGCGGTGTGCAGGATGTCGACGTCGTGCTGACGACGCGCGAATTGGGCCGCATGATCAAGCAGGCGGGCATCGACTTCGACAGCCTGGCCGATGAGGAGATGGACGCGCCGATGGGATTGTCTTCGGGCGCGGCGGACATTTTCGCGAACACGGGCGGCGTGATGGAAGCCGCGTTGCGCACGGTATGGGAAGTCGTGACGGGCAAGGAACTTCCCTTCGCGAACCTGCACGTGGCGCCGGTGGCGGGACTCGAAGGGATCAAGGAAGCGAGCGCGACGATCGAAGGGGCCCTGCCGGAATGGTCGTTCCTGAACGGCGTGACGGTGAAGGTGGCCGTGGCGCATACATTGGGCAACGCGCGCGAACTCATCGAACGCATTCGCGCGGGCGAAGCGAGCTACCACTTTATCGAAATCATGACCTGCCCCGGCGGCTGCATCGGAGGCGGCGGACAGCCGCGCGTCACGACGAATGACGTGCGCAACGCGCGCATCCAGGCTATTTACAAGGAAGACGAAGGAAAACAGCTCCGCAAGTCGCACGACAACCCGGCAATCAAACAGATCTACGCCGAGTTCCTTGGGCATCCGCTGAGCGAAAAATCGCATCACCTGCTGCATACGCACTACCACGAGCGTTCGCGGGTATAATAGGAGTGAAGGGCGGCGCGTCGGCTGGGCGGCCGACGCGCCATCCCCAAGAAGCTGTTCTTCAATGGCACTGTCCAACCGCCGCCGAGGATTCGGCATGGGCATCGTCTCGGCCATACCCGAGAAGTGCAAGCGCTGTTATGCATGCGTGCGCGAATGCCCTGCCCGCGCCATCAAGGTCGAACAGGGACAAGCCCTTGTCCTTGAAGAGCGCTGCATCGCCTGCGGCAACTGCGTCAAAGTTTGCACCCAGAACGCCAAGCGCATCCTCGACAATACCCAGGAAGTATGGCAACTTCTTGCGGACGGAAACCCTGTTTTTGCGTGCTTGGCGCCTTCCTTTCCCGCCGCGTTCCACGAAGACGCCCCAGGATCGGTGATTGCCGCCGTGCGCCGTTTGGGCTTTGCGGAGGTTTGGAACGTAGGCTTCGGCGCCGAACTCGTCGCTCGTGAATACACGCGTCTGTATGGCGACGTCAAGCACGCCGCAGGAAGAGTTATCGCCACGCCATGTCCGGCGCTTGTCGCGTATGTAGAAAAATACCTGCCTTCGCTGCGCGCATCGCTCGCCCCGATCGTCTCGCCGATGATTGCGGCGGCTCGTGCGATCCGCCATCGTCACGGACCTGACGTCCGCGTTGTGTTCATCGGGCCGTGCATCGCCAAGAAAAACGAAATTCGCGATCCTTTCGTCGCCAACGCTGTCGACAGCGTCTTGACCTTTAAGGAGCTGTCGATGATGTTCGATGCGAAATCGATAGACCCCGGCGCGCTTGCTCCCGAAGAGTTCGACAGTCCCCCGTGCCTCGTCGGCGGCGCATTTCCTATTTCGGGCGGCCTGCTCCGGACGGCGGAAGTCACGCCCGACATCCTCGATAACGACATCGTCGTGGCCGAAGGCAAGGATCGCGCGCTCGTCGCCTTGACGGACGCCGCGGAAGGATCCAGTCAAGCCCGCTTTCTGGATTTGCTGTTTTGCGAGGGGTGCATCAGCGGTCCGAAAATGCTGAACGAACTTGGCCTCTATGCGCGCAAGGAGCTTCTGGCTCGCTATGTGAACGAACAGCGGCAACGCGTGCAGCGCGAGGACTATCTGCGCGGCATGGAGGAGTTTCGGGCCCTCGAACTGGGACGATCGTTCACCGCGCAAGACCTGGAACTCCCGCAGCCCACCGAAGAGGAGATCATGGTCGCGTTGCTCGACATGCACAAATTCGAGCAAGAAGACCACCTGGACTGTGGCGCGTGCGGTTATCCGACATGCCGCGCAAAGGCGATCGCCGTGTGCCAAGGCCTTGCCGAGCCGAGCATGTGTTTGCCGTATATGATTGACGAGTTGGAAGACGCCTGCGAACAGTTGCAGGCCTACCATCGCGACCTGGAGGCCGCGCAGCAACGCCTCGTGCAATCCGAGCGCCTCGCCTCGATGGGGCAGCTCAGTGCGGGCGTCGCGCATGAACTCAACAACCCGTTGGGCACCGTGCTTATCTACTCGCACATGCTGCTGCGTCACATGAAGGAAGGCGACGCGAGCCGCGCCGATATCGAGATGATCGTTGGCGAGGCGACCCGCTGCAAAAACATCGTGCGCGGCCTGCTCGATTTTGCGCGCCAGTCTCGCGTCACGAAATCGGAGGCGGACCTCGCGCAAATTATCCGCGAAGTCGCGGCGATCATGGCCAAGCGCGCCGAGGATAACAATGTCCGACTCGCGATGGATATCGAGCCGTTGCCGCGCATGATGATCGATGGGAATCAGATCAAGCAGATGCTGATCAACCTTGTCGGAAACGCTGTCGATGCCATTCATCGCGAGGATGGCCAGGTCACGCTCCGCGCACGTCGGCCTGCGGACAACGGCCGCGTCATCATCGAAGTCAGCGACAACGGGAAGGGAATTCCGCAGGAAAATCTTTCAAAACTGTTCACGCCGTTCTTCACAACCAAGGAATTGGGCAAGGGAACGGGGCTGGGGCTGGCGATTTGTTACGGCATCGTCAAGATGCACTCTGGCGACATCACCGTCCAAAGCGAAGAAGGCGTCGGCACGACCTTCACCGTGTCGCTGCCTGCCGGCGATGTCGGCCAAGCGTAATAGGACGACTTAGGGTGGCCCGTTTGTGGCGAGACATCTTCGAGCGCAGAGGCGGCTGTACACAGCGAATGCAGGGGGAGCGAAGCAATGTCTGAAGATCCCGCGTTGATCATGGCGGTCGACGACGACGCCGATTTTCTTGATATCTATCGTCACATTCTCCAACGAGGCGGCTACCGCGTTGCCTGTTGCGCGACGCCGGACGAGGCCGTCGCGGCGATGGAGGAAGACCCGCCGCGGTTGATCATCACCGATCTCATGATGGATACGCTCCATTCGGGCTTTACGTTTGCGCGCGCGATACGCCAGGACCCGCGATACGGCCGCATCCCTATCATTATCGTCACGGCCGCAGGCAGTCAACGCGGATTCGATTTTCGTCCTCAGACGGGCGAAGATTTAGAGGCCATGTGCGTCGACGCCTATTTTGATAAACCCGTCGAACCGAAGCAATTGCTCGCGAAAATCGCGGAGTTGCTCGCCGTTTCGAGCCGCGAGGTGGCGACATGACCTATTCCCCCCCGCGCATCCTCGTCGTGGATGACGAACTCGGGATGCGGGAAGGATGCCGCCGAATTTTGACCGAGGAGGGATTCGAGGTCGAAACGGCGGAAGATGGCATTACGGGCCTTGATCTCTTTCGCGATCATGGCGGCTTTGCGGTCGCCCTTGTCGATCTCAACATGCCGCGCATGAGCGGCCTCGATCTTATCCAACACATGCGCGAGTTGGACGACGACATCGTGATTTTCGTCATCACCGCGTATGCGGCGATCGAGACAGCTGTCGAGGCGACGCGGCGCGGCGCATACGGCTACATCCCGAAGCCCTTCACGCCCGACGAACTCCTGTTGCCCGTGCGCAACGGCCTCGAACGCCGCACGCTCTCGATCGAGACCAAGCGCCTACGCGAGGAACGCGAACGCCGCTTGCTCGAGGTCGCGTACGAACGCTCGCAATCCAGCACCATTATCGGATGCATGACCGACGGCGTGCTCGTCATCAACCGCGATCGCCAAATCGTGTTGCGCAATGCCGCGATGATCCGCATCCTGCCTGTGTGCGTTTCCTTGACGCTGTCATCGCCGCTCGAAGCGCTCGCGTGGGACGCCTTGCGCGACATCATCGACGAGACGCTGTGCAACGGATCCACGCCAGGCATCGCGTC
>JAKJDA010000203.1 GCA_022706165.1 Candidatus Hydrogenedentota bacterium
CCCCGCCTCTGCCATTCGCGTGGCGAACGTGGCGTATTATTCCGTTCGCGTGCCGACCCATTTCGAGGGACCCACGGGGCAGTGGCCCGACGCCTTGCCGCGCTTCAAGCCGTTCCTCGCGCGCGGCGGCGAGAGCAGCCCCATCTGGTTTACGCTGTACATCCCCGCAGACCAGGTTCCGGGTCCCTACGAGGGCGTTTTCGAGCTTTCTTCGCCCGACCTCGACGCGCCGGTATCGTTCAAGGTGCGGGTGCGGGTGCGGACCTTTGCGCTGCCGCGCACGCCCGCTCTCAAGACGGATTTCGGCATATGGGCGCAGGCCGCTTCCGAAGGATGCAGGCGCCTCCGCTACACCGGCAGCGAAGCGGATTTGGCGCAGGCATACCTGGACAACGCCTTCCGGCACAGGGTGACGCTCACGCCGCTGGTCCACCTGCCGGAGAAGAGCGAGGACTACGCCGCCGCGCTTCAGGCATACGCGCCGAAATTGCGGGGGCTGCGTCGTCAAGGAGCGAGCTCGGTGGCCGTGCCGCCGGCATTGCTGGATGCCCCCGCCGCACTCGCAGCGGCCAACCGGTTCGTCGTCGACAACGATCTGCGCGGGCAAGCCTTCTGCCCGATCGCCGACGAGCCAAGCCACGGCGAATGGGCCGGCGTATTTGAACGTCTCAAGAAATGGAAGCAGACCGCGCCCGATATCGCCGCCATGCTCACCGCGTCGGGGCTTCAACCGTTCCTGCCGGACAGCGCGGACGTCTGGGCGGTCCACTTGCCGATGTTCGATACCGTCAACAATCGCCCGATCCTCGAACGCATTGCGCAAGGCGGCGAGGTGTGGTGCTACGTCAACGACGCCCCGTCGCGCCCGTATGGCAACTTCTTCATCGACTTCTCGTCGATCGAACATCGCATTCTTTTCTGGCAGGCATGGGCGCTCGGCGTCAAGGGATTCCGCTATGCTTGCATCAATGTCTGCGATCCGGAGCGCGACGCCTATGCCGATCTCGTCGATGCCGTCCCGACACAAGGCAACGGTTTCCTCGTCTACCCCGGGCCGGAAGGGCCGGTCGATTCGATTCGCTGGGAGAACATCCGCGACGGCATCGAAGACTACGATTATCTGGTCTTGCTTCGCGAACGCACCGAGGCGCTGCGCCAAAAGGGAGGCGACGCCGGTCTTTTGGCGCGTGCGCAGGCCGCGGCCAATCTGAAAACGCTTGTGCCGGACCTGCTCAGCTACCCGCGCACGCCTTCCGCGTTGCTCATCAAGCGCGCGGAAATAGGCGATGTTCTCGATGAGCTTGGCGCTGCGCTCGGCGCGGAATGAAGAACCTGAGAGCGCGGAATTCCCCAAGACGTCGTGGCGCCGCTTTTGGCATGGATTCAATTTTGCTATAGTCCACGCATGGTTCACGCTATCGTCGCCATATTTGCATGCTTGTCCGCACATCCGGACGGACGCATCGCCTTTGTCTCCGGCCCAAACCGCACGGAACAATCCGTGTGCGTCGTCGACGTGGCCACGGGCGAGACGGTGCGCATTGGAGCCGGCCAACGCGACAGCGCGCCGACGTGGTCGCCGGACGGGCAGTGGATCGCCTTTGAATCCGGGAGCGGCGCGTCGCAGGTCATTCGCGTGGTCCGCGCCGACGGAACGGACGGGAGGGTCCTAGCGCATACGCAGTCCTGGAACGCGTCTCCCCGATGGTCGCCGGACGGAACGCGTCTCGTGTACAGCAGCGGCCCGATGAGCGAGTCGAAAATCGCGGTGTACGACATGAAGGGCGACGTGGAAACCATGTGGGGCGGCGATCGCGCCGGGCTCCTTCGTCCTGTGTGGGTCAATAACGACACGGTGGTTGCGTTGGCCGTGAAGCGGTTGGCCTCGGCGACCGCGACGGAGATTGTGTTGGCGGGTCCCGACGGCCTGTCACCGCTGCCCGAAAACGCCATGCCTTCGAAGGGCGAATACGCGGCGTGGTTCGCGGAGCCCCACCCGAAAGCCTTCTCGCTATTGTTCGAGACGAACGATGGGGGGGATCGCGAAATATACGTCATCGCGCTCAAACGCGGCGCTCTCAACATCAGCAATCACCGCGCGTCCGATTGGGCTCCGCGCTGGTCGCCCGACGGGCGTTGGGTCGCCTTCGAATCGTTCCGGGACGGTCGCCGCGGCGTGTACCGCGTCAATCCCGACACCGTCTTGGTTCAGCCGTTGGCCGTTTCCCAAAACTGTGATCATTGGGCCCCGGCGTGGTCGCCCAACAGCCAATGGATCGCCTTCGTCTCCGATCGCTCCGGGACGCCGGAGCTGTACGTGACCGATCTGCGCGCCAAGCAAACGATTCCAATCACCGCAAACGGGCAGTTCAACGACATGCCCGCGTGGCGTCCCCGAGGAAAAGGCAAATGAAACGCGCCGGATGGGTCATGCTTGCGGTCTTTGCGTTCGCCGACGTCGCTGCGGCGCGCACGGCCGACGGCCGCCTCGACATGTTGATCGCCCCCCACAACGCGGCGCCCGCCTTGACGTCCCCGGGCGGCGTTTTCGAGATCGTCGCGACAACACAGGAACCGCTTTGCCTTGCCGGCCCCCTCGGCGCGACGCCTCTTGATGTGACGTGGGAACGCATGCCGGACGGACGGATGCGCGGACAAGGATCTGTGCCGCCCGGAACGCCTCCCGGCGCGTACGCGCTCCAATCTGGAGATCCCCAGGCTCCCAGCGACGTGAATGTTCGCGCCGTGTATGTCTTCGATACCTTTCCCGAAACGTACGTCCTGGCGCATATTGGCGATGCCGCGCCTGCTTCCTCCAGCGCCGGCAAGGCCTCCTTGGACGGGCTGCGCCAAGCCCTGACCGCAGTCCAGGCGAGCGGCGCGGTCCTGGTATTCATCACGGGCAATGTCTCGACGGACGGTTCTTCGGCGTCTCTTGCCCGCTTTCTCGAAACGCTGGACACGTGCGCGCTGCCGACCTTCGTGGCTCCGGGAGAACGCGACTATCCTGCGGCGGCGGCATACTTCCGGCGCGATGCCTATGCCGTTCGCTTCGGTCAGGACGGGTTTCTCGTCTTCGATACAGCGGACTATCCGCCGGCTCCCGACATGGGATGTCAAAACGGAAATATCGAGCGGTTGCGCCGCGCGCTCAAGCCTTGTCGCTGGTCTATAGGCGTGACGTTCCGCTATGTATTGACCATGGGCATGCGGACCCAACTCGCGTTGTTTGTCGATGCGCCCCTTGACGGCCTGCTCGCGACGGGCAATCTTGCGGGCCCGGACGCCCCACCCGAGTCCATGCGGCGCGTGCCCTGGGGATCAACGCTATTGCTGACCGCGCCCAGCGCCGTCGCGTTGCGGTCCGCGCCCTGACCATCCCGCAGCCCGAAGCGACGACAAAGCGCGGCCTGCAGGTCCCCAGTATGATAGAATCCCTCCCTTGGGACGGTTTCCCGCAAGCATCTCGATAGGGGAGAGCCAACATGACGGCGTTGACGATCACGGCGTTTGCGACGGGACTGGCATGTTGTCTCGCGGGATCGGTAAGCGCGATGGCGTACTTGCGCCGTAATGCGCTGGGGTCATTGCGTGTCGCTCGGGCGATGGCCTGGCTCGGCGCGGCGGCGCTGACGATCACCTTCGCCGTTCGGTGGGCGACGTGGGGCCGGGTTCCCCTCGCCACCGCCGGCGATTCCATCAACGTTTTGACGCTGCTGAGCCTGACCATCACGCTGATCATTTCGCGGGGTCCTCTCATGCGGGGGCTGCTGGCGTTTTGCCTGCCCGCGCTGACCCTCGTCTACGCCATCAATGCTGCTGTTTTCCACGTCTTTCTCGCGCAAACCCCGAAAACGCTGCACGGACTGCCCTTGGCTCTTCATGTCGGCCTTGCCCTGCTGGCCTATGCGTCGTTTTTCGTCGCCAGCCTCACGAGCATGGTGTATCTCTTGCAGACCGCCTGGCTCAAGCGCCGCCGCGTGGCGGGATTGATGATGCGCCTGCCTTCGCTGGAGCAGCTCGACAAGACGCTGTACCAATTGATCGGGTATGGATATCCGGCCTTTCTCGCCACGCTGATCCTGGGCGTCGCATGGGCGCATCGCGACCCGGAATTGTTGGGCCCGCATTGGTGGCTGGCTCCGAAAATCGTGGCGGCTTTCGTAATGGCCGCGTTCTATGCATTTTGCTTTCATGGCCGTCGCAACGATTTACTGCGAGGGCGCAAGCTTGCGCTGTGGGTGTTTTTCGGATTCACGACGCTCTTGGCCGCATACATTGCGATGAGCCTATCGGGAGTGCGCGAGTTCCACTTCTGGAGGGGCGGCGAATGAGCCTCGTGGTGTGCGGCCTCAGTCATCGCGCCTGCCCCTTGGACGTGCGCGAACGCATGACCTTCGCGCCGGACGCCTTGCCCGGCGCGCTGCTCGATGTCCGCCGGCGCCTCGATGGAGCCGGGACGGTCATCCTCAACACCTGCAACCGCGTGGAGTTCTACGTGCATCACGTCGCGCCGCCGCAGGAGATAGCCTCGGAAATTCGCCGGTTCCTGAGCGCTTCGCGGGCCGTGGGGGAGTCCGTGTTCGCGCCGCACCTCTATGAACGCGAAGGGCGCGAGGCCGTCGCCCACCTGTTCCGCGTCGCCACGAGCCTCGACAGTCTCGTGGTCGGCGAGGGCCAGATTCTGGGGCAGGTCCACGACGCGTACCTCATGGCGCAGGAACGGAACGCGACGGACAAGGTCATCAACGCCCTGTTCCAACGGGCCTTCTCGCTCGCCAAGGAAGTTCGCACCCGAACGCCCATTTGCGCCGGAAAAGTGTCGATCGGATCGGTTGCGGTCGACCTGGCAGTCAACATCTTCATGCGGCTCACCGACAAGACCGTGATGGTCATCGGCTCCGGAAAAATGGGAGCGCTGGCTCTCCGAAGTCTCATGTCGCGCGGCGCCCGAAACGTGATTGTGGTGAATCGAAGCCTGGACAAGGCCCGCCATCTCGCCGAACCTTTCGGCGGCGAGGCCGCCCCCTTGGAGGAACTCCCCCAACACCTGCACCGCGCCGATATCGCGATTTCGTCGACCGCGGCGCCCGATCATATTCTCGGACCCGACGATTTCCGCAAGGCGCTCGCTCAACGCGGACGCAAGCCCATGTTCGTCATTGACATCGCCGTGCCGCGCAACATCGATCCCGCCGTCAACGACCTCGACGACGTCTATCTCTACGACCTCGACAACCTTCAAGAAGTGGCCGACGCCAACCTCCAGTCGCGGCGCAACGCCATCGCGCAGGCCAACGTTTTCGTCGACCGGGCCGTCGACCAGTTCATGGTCTGGATGGGCGGTCTTGCCGCGGAACCGACCATTGTCTCGATGGCCCAGGAACTCCACGCCATTCGCGAGCGCGAGTTGCAAAAAACCCTGAGTTGCCTTCCCGAACTATCGGAGGCGCAACGCGCCGAGGTGGAGTACCTCACCAAACGCCTCGTCAATGCCATTTTGCAGCGGCCAGTGACCCAACTCAAACAGGAAGTCGCCCATCCGCATCAAGACCCGCACACCGTCCTGCACCTCGTCAAACGCCTTTTCGGGCTGAAAGACACGCCATGAAAGCCTCTCTTGTCATCGGATCGCGCGGAAGCCAACTGGCCCTCGTCCAAGCGCAGCACATTGCCGCGCGCATTCACGCACTCGCGCCGCACGTGTCCGTACGGCAGGAGA
>JAKJDA010000204.1 GCA_022706165.1 Candidatus Hydrogenedentota bacterium
TACCGTGCCAGACCTTCCCGATCCGCCGCTTGCGGAGGCCTATGAGCAAGCGGCGACACAGAACGTACTGGCCGCAGTGAATTCGAGTATCTTCTTTGGCTACTGGTCGGTTTGCGCCGACGGGCAGGGCTTCGGATTTGGCAACACGTTTCCATCGCTCGATGGCCACCAGATGGCTGACGCCCTGCTCCGACTGGGACAGGTCGATGTGGTCAAGGCCAACTGGGACTACGTTCGAAGTTTTCAACGGCCCAACGGCCAACTCCCATTGGCGATTCTTCCGGGCCTCGCGGGACAAGAGATTGGCGTCGAAGGCGGCAAATCAAGGATCGACGAAAACGGCGGGCTGTACTGCCATTGGGTGCCCGGCGATCCGTTGCGGGCGTTGGCCTCCCCGACGTATATCCAGAACGCCGATGTCCTGTTCCGCCTTACGCAAGACCGTGCATGGCTGAAAGCGCAACGCGACTCGATCCACCGCGCGGCCGATCACCTCGCATCCATGGTGACTGCGGAAGGCGCGGTTCGCGGAGCGGGCTACTACATCGAGCGGCCCACCCGAATCGAGTTCGACGGGGTCGCGCAGTGCCATGCGGTCGATGCATTCCGTCGCGTGGCCGCGCTGGACGATGCGTTGGGCGATTCCGTCTCCGCACAATATTACCGGGCGATTGCCGATCGAATCTCGGCGCATTTCACGACGCGCTTTTGGGTCGGGAAACAGTTTGCGGAGTATATCCATCCCGAACGCGGCGTGATCGCTGCGCACGGCCTGACGGACGTTGATTGGGCATCCTTGGCTACGGGCGTCGCGTCGCCCGCACAGCGCAATGTGCTTTGGCCGCGACTCAAGGACGAGAAACGTTTCTACTACGGCGGCATGCCCACCGGCATCGCCACGCAGTCGGATACGTACGAGGCGTGGGAGTTCGCGCACCCCGATCGCCACGACCTCGCGGCAATGGGCCGCGTGTGGCATCTCGAATGTTGGGCGCGACACCGCATGGGCGACGCCGACGGACTGATCGCCAGCCTGCGTGCGGTCGCGGAAGCCGGTCGCAGGAATGGCTACTCCTGGCGCGAGCGGTATCATCCCGACGGCAAGGGAGGCTGCGCCCCTGCCGGGCCGGAGCGGTATTGCGAGTATCCGGCCAACCTGATTCGTGTTGTGCAGCGGTTCCTGCTTGGCGTCGACTTCGGTCTGGACGGGACCCTGACGATTGCGCCGGTGGCTCCAGCGATGTTCTGGAACAAAGGTTTTGGCCAAACGCTCGCGTGGCGCGACCGAGTGCTTTCCTACCGAATGCAGGAGGGTAATTTGCGAGGCCAGTTCTCCGGCGCTGCCGCACAACGGATCTGGATTGGCCTCGGCCAAAGTCTGAGAGGCAAAAACGTCCGCGCCGCATGTGAAGGCCGCCCCGTCACTGTCGAAGTGCACGGCGATCGGATCGCAATCAATCTCGCGGCTGCCTCGGCGGAGACGCCGTGCGAATTCGTCGTTTCGGTTGAGTAGTGGGCGGAGCAACAGTAAAGAAAGATTCGTGCTGCGTTCAGCCCGCTCCCAAGCGTCATGAAGCATCTGTGCGAGAGGATGGCGCGTAAGATCGAACGCCTATCGGATGCTGATGCTCGAACCGTCAGGCGACACGGCGGTTTCGCGCCTCCAACGGCCCCATGCCCTCTCAAAACGCTATATTGCATGTTCCGCTCGACAAACAGGTGCGTTTTCCCTTACGATAAATCCGTCGTGGTTGGGGATCAAAGCGGTTAGAGAAAGAGGCGGGAAACATGAAACCATTCCGGCACGGCGTTTTGACAGCATTTGTGGTAACGGGCTTTTTGGCGACGGGCGCCCCCGTTACGATACAGGCTTCGTATGCCCAGGAACGCGCGCTTTCCGAGCAGCAGGAGCAAGAGAAAAAACCTTCGAACAAACGCGAGGAACGCAAACAAAAGCGCGACGCCAAGAAAAAGGCAAAGAAAGACAAAAAAGACAAGAAGAACAAGAAAAAAAGCACGCGTTCCGTTAAAAAGTCCTCGTCCTCCAAGTCATCCAAAGATGATTCCCGGCGTTAACCGGCGAGAAGTAAGGCCGCATTGGTGGAGAATTGTTGTCCGGGGACGTGAACGACGTGATTGCGGCGCACGCTGCCAACAAGCGTTCACAACAGAAAGTCGCCTTTCCAGGATGCCGCCATGTGAAACTTCGATGGTGGGCGACACAGGGCTCGAACCTGTGACCTCCGCCGTGTGAAATTTAAAACGTATGTTTTTCTGTGTCATCCGTGGTGTGTAGTAGAACACAAAACACCCATAAACACGGGCTATTGTGTATTCTGTTGATTTTCGAAATATTCTGTGATACTCTCCAGCTGGTACACCGATGGTACACAGAAAAGTCAACTGCACTATGGAGGTATGCGGATGCCGATGGCAAGGATCGGGCAACGGCTGATTGATGCAATCAGAAAGAACCCTCCGAAGGTGCGCGTCGATTACTACGATTCCGATGTTTCGGGGTTTCACCTGAGAGCATCCGGTTCCGGAGCTATCACGTACTTCGTGAAGTATCGCAACGATGTGGGCGTCCAAAAACGCATGCGCCTGGGATCGGCTTCTTCTCTGACCGTCGTACAGGCCCGCGACCTTGCCAAGCTGCGGCTCGCCGAAGTGGCCCAGGGCCAAGACCCGGCGGCGGCGCGACAGGCCGCACGGCGCGATCCGGGAGTCCAGACGCTGCGGCAATTCGTGGAAGGCCCATATCGCGAGATTTGGTTATCACAGCGAAAATCAGGCAACGAGGTATATAAGCGCCTAATGGTTGTGTTCGCGGAGTTTCTCGACAAGCCGCTGACCGACCTCAAACTTGGAGAATTGGAGCGGTGGCGGCGGGCACGTCGCGAAAAAGGGCGCAAGCCCGCGACCGTAAACAGAGACATCACATCTCTCAAGAGCGCGCTGAATCGAGCATGTGATTGGGGATACATCGAAAAGAACCCGATCGCTAAACTAAAACCAGAGCGCACGGACCGGTTCCCCGTCGTGCGATTCCTGTCGCCCGCCGAAGAAGATCGACTAATGGCCGCGCTGGACGCCCGCGAGGAACGCCTACGCCAAGAGCGTGATTCGGCGAACGCATGGCGGCGCGAGCGCGGATACCAGGAATTGCTAGACCTCCGGGCGGTTCCGTTTGCCGACCTTCTCAAGGTGGTAGTGCTCGTTTCGCTGAATACGGGATGCCGTAGAAACGAGGTATTTTCGTTGCTGTGGCAGGACGTTGACCTTGATCGCGGTTTCCTGTCCGTGCGCGGAGAGTCCGCGAAGTCTGGCGCAACGAGGCATGTTCCGCTGAACCAATGCCTTCGCGAGGCCCTGGCCGATTGGAAGACGCAGACCACCGGGCAAGGCGGGCTCGTGTTCCCATCGCCGAAGACAGGCGGAAAGCTGGACAATCTGAATTCCTCGTGGAGGGCGCTACTCAAAGATGCACAGATCGAGCATTTCCGCTGGCACGATCAAAGGCATCATTTCGCTAGTAAACTCGTCATGGCGGGCGCGAGTCTGAATAGCGTACGCGCACTACTTGGCCATGCAAGTATGACGATGACCGTTCGATATGCGCATTTGAGCAACGAGCATTTGATCGGAGTTGTCGAGCTGCTTGACAGGCCCGCGAACGTCGTGGCGTTCACGGGGCGGGCCCAGGAACCCGCAGCAACCACGGGAGAAAAGGCGTGAGCATCAACGCTGTCGAGAATGTCATTCACACGATACGCGAGCAACGTGTCATCTTGGACGCCGACCTCGCGCGGTTGTACGGAACCACTACCAAGGCCCTCAATCAGGCTGTCAAGCGCAACCCGGAACGCTTCCCTGAAGATTTTGCGTTCGTCCTTACAGGACAAGAGGTTACGGTTTTGAGGTCACAAATTGTGACCGCAAACAGCACCGGACGGGGTGGTCGGCGCACCCTTCCTTATGTCTTCACGGAGCACGGCGCGATCATGGCGGCCAACGTCCTGAACTCGCCCAGGGCCGTGGAAATGTCCGTGTACGTTGTGCGGGCGTTCATCCGCATGCGCGAGGTCATCGGCCAGAGCAAGGAACTGGCGGCCCGTCTCGGGGCCGTAGAGAAGCGCCTTGCCGAGCACGACGATTCCATCAAGGCCCTTGTCCAGGCCGTCCGCGCACTCATGGCACCGCCCGAGAAGCCCAAACGGCGGATCGGGTTCAAGAAGGACGAATCTTGACCGCGTAGGATGCCCGCCACCCACCTCCACCGACCCGCCCCCAGGGCGGGTTTTTCTGTTAAAGTAAAAAAAAGTTCTTGACATATGGCCAGCGCATAGCTATACTATGGCCAGAAGGAGGCGGAAAACATGTCAAAAGATACAACGCTCAGATTCATGGTAACCGAGGAACAAGCTGAGCAAATCAGGCAAAACGCCGAGGCCAAGGGCTGTAGTATGAGCGAATATGTTCGCGCCGTCGCTCTAAACTCTGCGGAACTGCCTGCTTTCATCGATGGCCGCCTGCGTGAACTGGCGGACATATTCGGTAAGGCACGGGAAGACGTTTTGCAGCGCGTCCTTTTGAGCTGGTTTGCCTACTTTGATTCTAAATCGATGGCGACGACAGACGCGTACGGCCACGACCTGTGGGTTGATCACCACGAGGATATTCTTTTTGGGCACGAGGTAGCAGACGACGCCGCCAAGCGTCCAGACCGTTTTTACAAGGCCCTCGCGGCTTGGTACAAGAACTTGCACGAATCGTCGCTCGCGACCTCTATCGACTACACGAGAATGGTTGCGCCCGAATTGCTCGACGAACACCCTTTGAAATGGCTAGAGAAGCGCGAGCGCCGCAACTCCGACGCTATTCGCGACGGTGACAGCGAAGGGACTACGCCGACACTTTCACCGGGCCGACCTGTTCGGCGATGAAGAAGCACCCGCTGCGCGCCAACATCTTGCCGGATCAAGCGCGCAGCGGGCCACCAAAACACGGGCGATGCCCGTGAGAGGAGCTCGATTGTAACATGCTAGACAACTCTCCCACCACCGAAGTGCTTGACTCGAAACAAGCCGCTGTGATTTTGCACCTGAGTCCCCACACCCTTCGGAATCTTCGCTGCACCGGCGAACGCGCTGGACACATCCCGGCGATCCCGTATTTTCGAATTGGGCGGGCCGTGCGCTATCTGCGCAGTGACCTAGATGCCTACATTCAGAAGCAGGTCGAGGCGAGCCAGCGATGACGCCGTCAGGGCCATTTACCATGTTGCCGCACAAGATCGTAGATTCGACTGCGGCGCGACTGCTGTCGCCCGGCGCGTTCGCGTCTCTCATAGACTTTCTTGTCCTATGGGGTGAGCATTCGTACCGAAAGCCGACAGCGACCGCTATGCCGTTCACATGGACGGGATGTAAGCGAATTGTCAGCCGCGAGACTTTTTCAAAGAACCGCGCTGAACTTGTTGCCAAGGGTTTCATCGCCTCAGTGTCCGACAAGATCGGAACATATCGGCCATCTGACGCATGGACTGCATACACACCTACAGGGTCGGAAATAGCGGCCCTGCGGCAACACGAACAGAAGCAAGCCGACAGACTCGCAACGACGAAGGATCACAGGGTCGGAAAATCCGGCCCTGTGGCGAATGACGTGCCTGCCCTCGTGGTGTCGGAAAATCCGGCCCTGTCCACAGGGTTGAAAAAA
>JAKJDA010000205.1 GCA_022706165.1 Candidatus Hydrogenedentota bacterium
CGCCTGCTCGCTCCTGCGGACATGCCAACACAAAACCCCGCCCCGCAAGATCGCCCAAAAGCTTGGCCGGATGCGACGCCTGATACAGCCCCCGCACCCCCAACACATCCCCCGCAAACACAGGATGGCTTCCCCAAACCAAATGCACCAACCGCAGCGCCGCCCCCTCCATCTCCTGAAGGGCCGCCTGCACATGCAACGGCTCACGCAAAATATGCTCGATCGCGCGAATGCGGCTCTCCTTGCTCTGCGCCGCCAAACGCCACCGATCGCAGATCGCGCCCAACGCCTCGTTCGTATATCCCCGCAGACATTCCTTTGTCGTAAACGGCTGACTCACTCGACAACCCTCGGCAAATGCCCCATTCCCTGCAACCGCCGGACCACCTCCGTCACAGCCTGCGGCTGTACCGCAACACACCGATCCGACAGCCGTTCGCCCAAAAAACGCCGCAACGCCGGATCGCTCTCTATCTCCGTCAGCAGCATTGGATCCGTCACCTCAATAAGGGCGATTCCCCCGTGCAATTTGACGCCCTGCATAGCATGCCCATCCTTAATTTCGATACAAAACACAAAGGACAAAGTATAACAAATTAGCGTCCAGACAAAAAACAGCTATTCGAGGATTTGCGCCGTTCGACATGAGCCGGTAGAATGCTCTTTCGAGGTTTGGTGAATGGGTCAGTGGCTCCGTGCGGCTCTCGCGGAGCGAAGTCTGTTCTTTCGTGGAAACAGCCCAAGAAGGGGAATCGTCATGGATAAGAAATTCCGGGTAGGCATTATTGGGTGCGGCCAAATCGCCAAGTATCTGCACGTTCCTGATTACGCGCGTTGTCCGCAGGCCGAGGTGGTCGCATTTTGCGATATCGACGTTGTGAAAGCGCGAGCATTGGCGCAGGAGTTTGCGCCCGATGCGCAGATATTCCACGATTTTTCGATGATGTTGAAAGAGATGGATTTGGATGGCGTTTCCATCTGCACGCCGAACTATTTGCATGGTCCGGCGACGATCGCGGCGTTGAAGGCCGACTGCCACGTTCTTGTCGAGAAGCCGATGGCTACGAGTTCTGTCGAGGCGCAGAAGATGGTGGATGCCGCCAAGAAAGCCAAGAAGCTGCTCATGGTGGACCAGACGCAGCGTCTCTTTCCGGCTCACGTCAAGGCCAAGGAAGTTCTCGACAGCGGCCTGATGGGCAAGATTCTGGTGGTGAATTCCATGTTCGGTCATTCCGGCCCCGAAAATTGGAGTCCGACGGGCAAGTGGTTTTTCAAGAAGAAGGAGGCGCGTTTTGGCGCGATGGCGGACCTCGGGGTGCATAAGGCCGATCTGATTCGTTTTTTGACCGGCAAGGAGGTGGCGGAGATTTCGGGGTACATGAACCGCCTCGAAAAGAAAAACTCGGACGTCGAGGACAACTTCGTGTCCAGTTTCACGTTTACGGACGGCACAATGGGGACGTTGTGCGCCTCGTGGACGGTGAAGGGGTGCGAGGCCAACTACACGATCTTTCATTGCGCCAATGGCACGTTGCGCGTGTGCGAGTTTCCCGGAAAGCCCGTTGTGGCGTATCTGGTGAACCCGCAATGCGAGATCGAATTTCCGACGGCTCAGGCCGCAACCAATGACGACGACGAGTGGGGGCTCAATGCGTGCGGCAATTTCGTGCTCGCCTCGCTGGGCCGCGCCACGCCGTTTTGCACAGGCGAAGACGCGAAAAAATCGCTCGATATCATCCTCGCGGCGGAAAAGTCTGCGCTGACCGGCAAGTCCGTCAAGCTCAATCATTAGCCGTTGAGGCGGCTTGAGGAAGCCTTTGCATGAAGCGTTTCCATATCCGACTGTTTTTGACGCAAGGAGCGCCTACCGTATGACGCAGATAGACGTGTCGCTTGGAGAGCGGTCGTATCCCATCCACATTGGATTGGACACGGTGCCGGTTCTCCAGGATGTCTTGTCGAGGTTGGGCGCGCGCGGCGCGGTCGCGATCGTTACGGATTCCAACGTAGCCCCGTTGTACGGCGCGGCCGTGGACCAGTTGCTGGGAGAGGCAGGGCTATGGCCTCGTCTGTGCGTGCTGCAGGCTGGCGAGGAAAACAAGCGTCTTGATCGAATCGAGTGGCTTTGCGGAGAGTTTTTGAGGGCGGGTCTCGATCGTTCGAGCATTGTCGTGGCGTTGGGCGGCGGGGTTGTGGGCGATGTGGCGGGATTTGCCGCCGCCGTGTACATGCGCGGCATTCGCTTTGTGCAAGTTCCGACCACGATCGTGGCCCAGGTCGATTCGAGCGTCGGGGGGAAGACCGGCGTCAACCATCCGCTTGCCAAGAACATAATCGGGTCGTTTCACCAGCCGATCGCCGTCGTGATCGATCTGACGTTGCTCCGGTCGTTGCCGGACCGCGAGCTTCGCGCGGGCCTTGCCGAAGTCATCAAGCATGGCGTTATCGCCGACGCGACGCTTTTTGCATATATGGAAGCGAACGCAGAGCGGTTGTTGGCCAAGGATCTGACGGCGCTCGAGTATCCCATCCGCCGCAGTTGCGAGATCAAGGCGAGCATTGTCGCGGAGGACGAACGCGAGCAGGGGCTCCGCGCCATTTTGAACTATGGGCACACCTTTGGTCATGGTTTCGAGGCCGCCGGCAAGTATGCCCGTTTTCTTCATGGAGAGGCGGTCGCGTTGGGCATGCATGCGGCCGCGGCGCTGGCCCAGGAGCTTGGCCTCGTGGATGAGGCGTTTGTACAACGGCAGAGGGATTGCATCGAGGCATACGGTTTGCCGGTCGCTTGGCCCGAGATGCCTGTGGACGTTGTGCTCGAAGCCATGCAGCACGACAAGAAAGCGGTGGGGGGCGCGTTGAAGTTCATCCTTGCCGATGGCATGGCGCACGTGATTCAACGGAAGGATATCACCGAAGCGCAGACGCGCGCGGCGCTCGAAGCCGTACGCGGAGGGCGTGGATAAGAAGGGGGGGGCCATGCCCTTTGGCGGAGAGAACGCGGAGAGTTACTTCGACGACGGGATCACGGCCTCCATGAAGGGCGATCTGAAGCGAGCCCTCCAGTGTTTTGAGCGAGCCCTGAAGCTCGATCCCGCGTACCTGGCGGCGCGCCATCAATTGGCGAAATGTCTGCTTCGGATGGGGCAGTCGTCCCGTGCGATCGATCTGCTCCATTCTGTCGTCCGGCACAAGCCCGAGATGACGGCGGCGCGCCTGGATTTGGGATCCGCCTTGTTGACCGGGGGAATGGCGGCTCCGGCCAAGGCTGAGTTCGAGAAAGCGTTAACATTGGATCCGTCGAATTGGCGCGCTCAACTGGGGCTGGCCCAGACGGCGTTTTTGGAAGGGCGATGGGACGTTGCGTTGCGGCAGGCGCAGGCGGCTCTGTTGTGCGGCGGACGCAGTTTCGCCGTGTTATGGGTGCTGGGGCGCGCCGCCAAGCTGACCGGGAACGCGTCGCTGGCCCTGAAAACCTTCGACGAGGCCGATGCGCTTATCAAAAAGTCGCTCGAGTTGGCTCCGGACAGTGTCGAGGGGCATTTCCTGCGCGGCGAAGTCGCCATGGCGATGGACCAATTCGCTACGGCTGTCGAAGAGTATCGCGCGGCAAGCGTTCATGCGCAGCCCGAGACCTACTACACGGCGTTCGGGGAGAATTTCACCTGGGTGGATATCCTGGCGCGGCAGGGCGTGTGTTACCAGCGTCTAGATCGGGCGGAGCAAGCTCACGTCGTCGCCAGGCAAATACTCGCGATTGACCCGGAACACAAGCTCGCAAAATCTCTGTTGCCTCAGGAAAAGTAAGGAAAGGGCGGTCATGGCGGACGTCAGCCTTCAACTGGTCCGGGAGTTTTTCGAACTCAATCTATTTCAGACGCTGACCAACTGGCAGCAGGAGCCGTGGCGCGAGCGGGTTCCCGAGCATAGCCCGCAGATGTTCCTTCAGAATACCCGGACGGTTTCCATGCGCGAACCTGCTTTTGTGCTGCCCCCGGAGGAACTGCCCCTTATAGAACGCGCCGTCGTCGAGGTTCGTGCGTGGCATGCCGACCGTTTCTACCCCTCGGTTATCGAGGCGAACCCGGTGCTATTTCAGTTCGCTGAGGAAAGCGCCTTGGCGTTGGCCCGTGAAGTCTTTGCCGGCCAGCCTTTTGTCACGATCCTGATTCTGTCCGAACTCCCGGTTTCCGCCGAGCAACGCCGCCGCGCCGTCTCGCTGTTGCAGGCAGCCAACATCAAGCATGTCATGGAATTCCCTGCCATTTTGCAGGACCTTCTCCACAAGGTCAGCGCCAACGTCGCGTATCCCTCGCCTACCTTACAGACCTTGCGGTTGCTCAAGCGGTACAAATTCATCCGGCATCAGCAAATGGAACTGCCTTTTGCGGTCGAACCGACTCTTCCTTTTCCCGCGCCGTTTGTCGAAACCGCCCCCGTGGAACCGGATTCTTCAAGCGAAGACTGATCGCGAAAAGATCATTCGCCAACGGCATGGTCATCCGTTGGCGAAAGTCCAGGGAGTTAAGGATAGAGAAGTAGCCGCTGTTATGTTTTTCTCGTGCGCCGTGTGGCAAAGGCCGCGATGCCTATGCCCAGCAACACAAAGGTGGCGGGTTCCGGCACCACCGGCGTATCTCCAGGGAAATTGGGTTCGGTCAATGAGGTTCCATATTGGAAACTCACGTTGGAAATATCGTGCAGTGAAAAGTCCGTGGGCAAATTGCCCAGCGTGAACACGGCCGAGTTGTGAATGAAGGCGTTGGATCCCGTCACCGGAGCATTGCCCGTAGCCGGGTTATCTCCCAGCGAGACAAGGCCATACTGCATGCCGTTGACCGCAACGGGCCCTTGCAGATTCGATCCCGGAAAGGTGGCCGCGCCAAACAGGCCTAGTCCGGAACTGCTAATGCCTTGGTTCGCGCCCCGAGGCGCCCCGTTCAGGCCTGATGCATAGGCCCATTCGCCGCCCACCACGTTTCCGGGGTCTGTCCCTCCGAAAAACACGGTGCTGCCTGCCGTCAGGACGGCGGAAAGCGATGTCAAGGCAGGATCGCCGGCCAGCGTGAAGAAAACGCCGGTCAGCACATCCGATGGAACCAGGACGTCGGCCATGGACGTATTGGTCAGCGTGACTTGCAGGTTGCCTGCCACCAATTCGAATTCGACCGAAGCCGCCAGATTTCCGCTTGTCCCTGTAAACAGCAAGCCAAACGCATGTCCGCTGCAAACAGTCAATAGCAAAACCAAGGCAAGGGCGTGAACGGTCGTCCTTGTTTTTCCAAACATTTCCTATCTTCTTGCGCTTCAGCCAAGCATCATCCACGCCGTAAGCGTTCCATTCATTGGAATCGTTTCATTGGAAGCATCGCCCTCCCTTGCTTGGTTCAGCACTTCGGGAGTGGCATCGCCGCAGCCGCGATAAAGCAAGCAATATTCATGCCGACATGACGGCATTATGTAATTCATTGTTGTGCGGGGGGGTTGCGAATTTAATGTGTGTTGTTTTGACGGATTGTTGTTGCGGATGTATGGCGCGTTTGACAAAATGTTGACGAATTGCTATGTGCGTGGTGCGGCAGGGATGTGAAGATATCATGTGAATAGGAAAGCAGGTGAGTTGCTTGTTTGGGCTTGCACTCGTGGGGCGTGAATGGGTTTGGGACTCGCGTCAAGGGTTTCGCGTGAATTTCGAGAAATCCGGCGGGCGCTTTTCGAG
>JAKJDA010000206.1 GCA_022706165.1 Candidatus Hydrogenedentota bacterium
CTACGGCGCCGATGGCCGTGGCGTCCCAGCGGGGAAGAGAGGGACCAAGCCCGCGAGGCCCTCGATTTGGTTGGCGCGGGACATCTGACGAACCGCACCCTTGCCCAGCTTTCCGGGGGCGAATTGCAGCGCGTATACCTGGCGCGATGCCTGGTTCGCAAGCCGCAGTTGATTTTACTCGATGAGCCGGCTTCGGGAATGGACGCCACGGCCGAGGCGGACATGTACCACATTCTCGAGGCCCATCCCGAACAGACCGGCGCCACCGTGCTGATGGTCACGCATGACTGGGAAGGCGCGCGCTATCATGCCAGCCATGTCTTGCTGCTGCACCGCAGGCTGATTGCCTTTGGCCCCCCGGAAAGCGTCCTGCGCAAAGCCGAACTGGGGGAGGCGTATGGTCACGACTTGCCGGGGCACCGGCGTTTGGGAGCGGATACCCATGCTTGAGGCCATGACCCTTCCCTTCATGCAGCGGGCGCTTATTGCGGGCGCGCTCGTGGGGTTTCTGGCGAGCTACTACGGGGTGTTCGTCACCCAGCGGGGCTTGGCGTTCATGGGCGAAGGCCTTGCCCATGCCGCGTTTGGGGGAATCGCCCTCGGCATCCTGCTTGGGGCCAACCCCCTGTATCTCGCCCTGCCTTGGACCGTGCTCGCCGCTGGAGGCATTGTGTGGGTGCAACACCGGGGCCAGGTGCGGGGCGATTCCGCCATTGGCATATTTTTCGCCGTTTCCATGTCGCTTGGCATCCTCTTTCTTTCCATGAAGCGCACCTATGCCGGCGATGCGTTTTCCTATCTATTCGGCTCCATCCTGTCCGTCAGCCAAGCCGATCTTTGGATGACGGGCGGGGTCGTCGTGTTATCGTTGTTTACGTGGCCGTTGTGGGGGTTGTGGGCCTACGCCACCTTTGATCGCGAATTGGCGCAGGCAGACCGTCTGCGCGTCGCGCTCCTCGACTATGCGCTGTCGATATGCATCGCCATTGCCGTCGTGGCGGCCGTTAAAGTCGTCGGCATCGTGCTCGTGGCGGCGTTCATGGTGATTCCCGCCGCGACCGCCCGTCTTCTTACGCGTTCCTTTGCCGCCATGACGGTATGCAGCGTGTTCCTGGGCGTTGGGGGCGCTGTTGCGGGTCTTTTTTTCTCCTATGTCCGGGATATGCCGACAGGTCCGGCCATGGTGCTTGTGCAGGCGGCGTGTTTTTTCGCGGCGCTCGTGTTTGCGAGGACGCGTTGAACCTGGATTGACGACGGGGGTATGGATCATTACCATGAGGGCAACGGGGAAGGCGATGTTTAATACGGGTCGCGGCGTCTGATCGTCCGTTGAAATATCTTCATGCAGACGCATCCCTGCCGCGAGGTGGCTCTGTCTCTGTTCGCGGCTTCATCAGGGGGGGAAACATGACAAGCATGGCCAAACCGGTCACGTGCGCGATTTTCCGTTCTTGTTGGCGCGCCGGGCATCAGGTTCTCGATAGACGGCCGCGCCCATGGAAAGACCTTCGAAGCGTTTCCGGAATTGCCTTCAGGCCGTCGCCAAAGCTTTTTCTCCAAGTCTTCCTGTGCCTTGCATGCCTGGTTGCATACGCCTCCGCCGCGGCGGTCGCCGCTCCCCTCAAGACGACGGAAACGCCGCAATACGTGTTCTTCTCCATAGCGCCATACAGCGGCTGGAGTCAGGACGATCCCCAGAGCCTGACCCCTGCATTGTTTCTCGACGTTCGGGAAACGCTGCAAATCCCCGATGCTCCTTCGCTCCGAGTCGGCCTTCTTTTCCACATCAACACCTTATTGTCTCCCCTAGAAACGCTCCAGGCCACGGTTGCGCGCTTGTGCGCCTTGGCAGAAGACACGAGCGTTCCTCTTTTGCTTGTGTTCGATGGTCAGAATTGGTGGGAGTCACGACCCGATTTGTGGAACTGGTGGGACCCGGCCAAACCCGGCTACGATCCGAAAAATGCGTGGAATGTAGAGTGGACAGACTGGGGGCCGCAGCATGCCGTCAAGATCGGATGGCGCAACTGGGGATCGCAGGTGCGCGTCGCGCCCGCCCCCAACATCGCCAGCCCTCGGGTCGTTTCGGAACATGTACAAGCCTTGAAGCCGCTCGCCGCCCAAGTCGCTGCGTGGCATCGGGCGCTCCCCAGGGAAAAGAAGTGGTTATGCGGCGGCATCAAGGTCGGCTGGGAGGCTGGCATCGGCTATAACGCTCAATATTTCCCCAACGGCAACGAATTCGCCGAAAAATGGCCGGATGATCCCTCGCACGATCCGCGGCTTGGCGTGGACTTTGGCGTTGGCTTGTGCGGCGGTTTGGGGCATGCCGCAGCAATGTCGGCGGGCATACGGCGCAGCGGCGCGCTGACGCGCGACGATATCGGTTTGGCGACGCAGCGTTATTTGCAGACCTTGGCGCGTGTCGCCTATCGGGCTGGCATGCCGCGCGACAAGATATTCACTCACCAAGGGGGCAATTGTCCTCCCTACGAAGAACATTTGCCTTTCTGGCCGGCGTTCAACCGCTATTCCATTCCCGGCTGGAGCTTTTATTGGGGCGATCCCGCCGCCGTGGAGGAATTGCGCGAGACCCTCGCCCGGCGCAGGACACGGACATGGGCCGCGGCGGAATGGTGGTGGGGCGCGTCTACGGCGCAAGAGTGGAAAGAGCACTTCGAGAAAACGCTCGGTTATCTCGATTGCCGTTTTATTGGGGTATACAACTGGAATCAGGGGGGCTTCAAGACGGATCCCAACGCCCTTGATGGTTTTCGGGCATTGCTGCGTGAATGGCAAGACCGGCGTGACGCTCCGGGCATGACGCGCAAGGAACAACGACGTTCCGGAAAGGCCGCGCATGATTCCTAGGGCCAGCCAAGACGCCGTCTTGCCAGAAAAGCCTGCCGGCGTGTTTGCGACTCCTCGCTCCATGGCGATAGCCTGCGCGCTCATGCCCGTTTTGGCGTTGTGGGTTGTCCAGTCCGAACTCATCTGGTACTCAGGCCACTCAACGGCGATTTCGCTCTTTTTTCACGTCACCTCGGTCGTGTTTTTGATTTGTCTCGTGAATCTTTTCGTCAAACGCCGCTGGCCCCGCTCCGCCTTGAGCCCCGCCGAGATCATGACCATATACGCCATGCTGGCCATCGCGGGGACATTTTGCAGTCACGATCTGCTTCAAGTGTTGATTCCCATGCTGGGATTTCCGAAATATTTCGCCAACCCGCAGAACAACTGGGACTCTCTTCTGCTGCAATACGTGCCGGGCTGGTCATATTTGTCAACCAATCCAGACGCCATGAGCGGCTTGGCGACTGGAAACGCCTCGCTATACCGGTGGGATGTGTTGGCGGCATGGGCCGCGCCGCTCCTGTTCTGGTTTCTATTTCTGATGGCGCTCATGGGATCGCTTCTCTGCCTGAATCTGTTTTTCCGGCATCCATGGACCGAGCGCGAGAAACTGAGCTTCCCCGTGATCCAGATTCCCATGCTTTTGGCGACGGGGCTCGAAACGCTGCTGAAAAACCGCTTGTTTTGGATTGCTTTCGGGATCGGCAGCGGCATTGATCTGTTGAACGGAATCTCCTTTTTTTACCCGCATGTTCCCACGATCCCTATCGTGAAGGCGTTCACGTTCCACGAGTATCTTCTTGAAAGGCCGTGGAACGCCATCGCCGGCACGGAAATCAATCTCTATCCGTTCGTCATCGGCCTGACTTTTTTCATGCCTACCGATCTGGCCTTCAGCTGCTGGTTTTTTTATCTCTTCTTCCGCCTGCAATTGGTGCTTGCGTCGTTATTGGGCATGACGGACCTCCCCGGGGTTCCCTTCCTGGGCGAACAATCGGCCGGGGGATACATCGCGATAGGCCTGCTGGCCATCTGGGTGTCGCGGCGCCACTTGCGAGGCGTGTTTCGGACGGTCCTCGGACGTCCAAACGGGGCCGACGATTCGCAGGAGCCGTTGCGCTATCGTACGCTGTGCCTTGTGTTCCTGATCTGCTGGGGCGTGTTGATCGCCCAAGGGACGCTGCTCGGCGGTTCGTGGCAGATAATGGTGGTGTTTTTCGCCATCTTCTTCCTGTATGCGTTGGCGATTGCGCGCATGCGTGCGGAATTGGGGCCTCCCGCCCATGATTTGCATCACATGGGCCCCGATGTTCTCATCATGAACGCACTGGGCGCCACCCCGCTCGGCAAGGAAAACTTGGCCGCGTTCACGTCCCTTTTCTGGTTCAACCGGGCCTATCGCGCCCATTTTTCCGCCCACAGCTTGGAGGCGTTCAAACTTGCTCAGGTGGGCCGCATCGCCTCGAAGTCGATGATGACGGCCATCGTCATCGCGATTGTGGCGGGGGCGCTAGCGGCCTTCTGGGCCGTGCTCCATGCCTTGTACGTTCATGGCTACAGCGGGCGTCTTGCGGGCGACGCGTTTTCCAGCGAAGCGTGGAACAGGATGGCGTCGCTCGTCACATTTCCCCAGAAGCCGCGCGTGGGCGCAAGTCTCGCCACGCTGTTCGGTCTGCTTTTTTCCCTTTTGCTCGGAGCGTTGCGGATGCGTTTCACGTGGTGGTTGTGGCACCCGGTCGGATATGCCACTGCCACGACATGGTCGATGGAAAAGCTGTGGTTTCCGATTTTTCTCGGGTGGGCCGCCAAGGCGTTGATTGCGCGGTACGGCGGCGCCCAACTGTATCGCGAGGCGTTGCCGTTTTTCGTGGGGCTTGTGATGGGGGAATTCACGGTGGGAAGTTTGCTGATGATTTTCGGATCCATCGCCAACACGCCGGTCTATCATTTTTGGGGATGACCGCGTCCAAGGGAGGAATTGTCTCGAAGATGCGTTGGTTCGCCGCCAGCATAGCCGTGATTGCATTGACCGTGTTCACGGCGGCATGGATGGGCTCTCCCCGGCCCTTCGAGGTGGTGACGCAGGAATTCGATCAGAGCAAAGACCTTGATCTCGCCCAGATCGAGGGCCATATCAAGGCCTTGGCGTCCGCGCCTTCGCGGATATCGGGATCGCCGGGGGCCCGCCATGCGGCGGAATATCTCGCTGGACAATTGCGAGGCCTTGGCGTCGATGCCATCGAGGAGCAGACTTTCGAGGTTGCCGTCCCCGTGGTCGAGGAAGCGTCGCTCACGTCCGACGCGGGTCTTCGCTTGGAACTGCACCCCCTTTGGCCCAATTTAGCCCGCACCAGCCAGACCGCGCCGGATGGGGTTTCCGGCGTGTTGCTTGATGTCGGGTCCGCCTCGGAAGAGCGGATTGCCGGACAGCCCATTCGGGATTCCATCCTGCTCATGGACTGGGACGTAGAGGAAAACTGGCTTGGCGTCATGGAGTTTGGATGCAAGGCTATTGTTTTCTCCGGCGATCGGATCGCGAGCGGCGCGTAAGCCCGCAAGAAATTCCTCACCGTGCCCGCCAACATCCCGCGGTTCTATGTCCGCCCCGAGGACGCCCCTTTGCTTCGGGCGCAAACGGGACGGACCGTCTCCATCACGTGCCGCATGGACTGGCAGTCGGTATCTTCGCGAAACCTCTTCGCCCAGCTCACGCAAGGATCCGCGCCATCCCAAACGCGCGCCCAGGATCGGACGCCGATCATATTCCATGCCTATTACGACGCTATCAGCGTGACGCCGACCTTGGCTCCGGGCGCGGAGCAGGCCTGCGGCGCGGCGG
>JAKJDA010000207.1 GCA_022706165.1 Candidatus Hydrogenedentota bacterium
GGCGGCGTGGGCGCCCGTCAGCGCGTTGAAGATAGTGGTTTTTCCGGATCGGGCATATCCGACAATCCCAACTTTCACCGTGTTCCTTTCCGCGCGCCGTGTCCGTTTCGTGGCGCGTCCGTCGCGTTCCGCAGGGAAGAGCGTGATACTACCAAGGGAAGGACCCTGTGCACAAGCGGTGGGCGAGCGTGCTGCGGGGTTGGATGCCTTGCCGAGACGCCCGCACAGCGTCCGGACGCGACAACGCGTTCGCCGGCGAGGGGGGATCTTCACGCGGCTTGCATGTGCAGGTTGTGTTGCGCCGGTCGAGAGGATAGAGTAGGGAGAGTTTTGTGGTCTTGATTGGTTTTTGCAAGGAATCATCCTATGGCGAATGCGACAGCGCGGTGCGAAAGATGGCTGCAAGAGGTCCAGGGGCATTTGCGGGACGAGTTACTGCCGTTCTGGCTGACGCACGGCGTCGACACGGAATATGGCGGGTATTTGACCTATCTCGATCGCAATGGCCAGCCGACCGGCGAGACGGTCAAGACGTTGTTGTGTCAAGCGCGGATGATCTACACGTATTCGAGCGCACACCGGGCCGGTTTCGGCGATGGCCAGTGCCTGGATATCGCGCGTGGCGGCGTGGATTTTGCGCTGAAACATTTCTGGGACGATCGTCATTGGGGCTGGTTCTGGACGTGTCAGCGGGACGGCGCGCCGTTGAACGAGAGCAAACTCACGTATGGCCACGCCTTCATGATCTACGCCCTCAGCGAGTACGGCATGGCTTCGGGCGATCACCGCGGCCTCGAATGGGCCATCCGCACGTACGAAACGCTGCAAACCCTCGCCGCCGATAACTGCCGCGGCGGCTACTACGAGTTCCTCGAACGCGACTGGTCGAAGAAGAAGCCGGGCAAATACGGCGGCGACCGGAAATCGTTCGATGTGCACATGCACTTGATGGAATGCATGACGAACCTGTACGAGGCGACCGGCCTGCGCGTCTACCGCGAGCGAACGGTCGAACTCATCACGTTGATCGTCGATCGCATCCTGCATCCGGAGTCGGGGCTGGGACAGGCGCAGTTCGCGTACGACTGGACGCCGCTGCGGCAGATTCTGTTCGCGGACGTGTGGGGCGCGGATCGCGACGTGAACGACGACGAGGGGCGTCCGCTGGACAACACGAGTTTCGGCCACAACGTCGAATTCGCCTGGCTGTTGTTGCATGCCGTCAACATGCTCGATCTCGACGTCGAGACCTATAAGCCGGGCCTGAAAAAAATCTTCGATCACTGCGTGACCTACGGCATTGACTGGGAACACGGCGGCGTGTTCTGCGAGGGGCCGCACCACGGGCCCGCGCGCGAACGCAACAAGGAATTCTGGCAGCAGGCGGAAACGCTCGTCGGCTTGCTCGACGCCTACCTGCTGTTCGGCGACGAAACATACCTGGACGCCTATGAAAACGTCCACCGTTTCGTGATGGACCGCATGATCCATCACGAAGTGGGGGAATGGTTTCCGTTGTTCGACGAAAAGAACACGCTGCTCTGGGACTACATGGCGCATGCGTGGAAGATCAATTACCACACCGTGCGTTCGATGATTCAGTCCGAGGCGCGGCTGCTGAGGATTTGCGGGTGATCGCCATGGAGACGCTGCGCCCATGAACCGGATGCAACTGGCCCGTCTGCTGGACCACACGTTGGTCGCCGCGAATGCGACGCAGGCGGACATTACCGCGTTGTGCGACGAAGCCGTGGCGCACGGCATCGGATGCGTCGCCGTGAATTCCGTCTGGGCGCCGTATTGCGCCCGGAGCCTTTCGGGCAAGGGCGTAACCGTCTGCGCGTGCGTCGGATTTCCGCTGGGCGCCGCCACGGCCCGCGTCAAGACCGAAGAGGCCCGCGAGGCCGTCCGCTACGGGGCCGCCGAAATCGAGATGGTCATCAGCATCGGCGCGCTCCGGTCGGGTTTTCCCGATTTCGTCGAGAAAGAGATCGCGATGGTCGTCAAGGGCGTCCCCGGCGTGCCGGTGAAGGCCATCCTGGAGACAGGTTTCCTGACGGATGCCGAGAAGGACCAGGCCTGCCGGATTGCCGTAAAGGCCGGCGCGGCCTTCGTAAGCACCGCCACCGGATACGGACGGTCCGGCGCGACCGTCGACGACGTGCGGATCATGCGTCGCGTCGTCGGCAACCGAATCGGCGTGAAAGCCGCCGGCGGCATCCGGAGCTACGCGGAGGCGCTTCACTTCCTTCAAGCCGGGGCCACGCGCATCGGCTCCAGCGCCGGCGTCGCGATCCTCGACGAAGCCCCCGAGAGGTAGGCGATTTTCCTCGGCAACGATGCGCGGCGGGGCCCGCGTCCGTTGGCCCGTTTGCTTCTTGGAAATCGCCCCATTTGCGGTGGTAATGTCAGGGAAGGCAGGGCCGGATGAATTTTGAACGGGCGCGGCGCATGGGTGTTGAACGAAAGAGGGAATGCGTTTCGTGAACCATTGGCGGCGGAACCGAGATGCGGCGTTGACGCATCGGCGCGTCCGCGCGGGAGCATGACCATGGATATCCTTACCATCCCCATGACGCCGTTCGAAACGAACTGTTATGTTGTGCGCGACGGCAGCGAGGCGATTGTCGTCGATCCGGGCGAGGTTTCTCCTCCGCTGCTTGCCGCGATCGAGGGCTGCACCGTCCGCGCGATCGTCAACACCCACGGGCACTGCGACCATTGCGGCGGCAACGCGAAGCTCTTGGAAAAAACCGGCGCGAAGCTTTTGGCCCATGAGGCCGATCTGTTTCTGATTCGGACCATCGTGGAGCAGGGCCGCATGTTTGGCGTGACGTTTGATCCGTCTCCCGATCCGACGAATTTTATCGTGGAAGGCAGCGTGGTGAGCGTGGGCGGCGCGCGGTTGTATGTGCTGTTGACGCCAGGCCATTCGCCGGGTCATATCGTCCTGGTGGGCGACGCCTGCGTGTTTGCGGGCGATGTTCTGTTTGCGGGTTCCATCGGGCGCACCGACTTGCCCGGCGGCAACCACAAACAGCTCATCGAATCCATTCGCGACAAGCTGCTGACGTTGCCGGACGCGACGGTCGTGTACAGCGGCCATGGCCCCGCCACCACGATTGGCGAGGAACGCTGGGGCAACCCCTTCTTGCAGGAACGATGACTATTTTCATCGCCATAGCCATGGCCGTGGCGGCGCCGGCCATCCACGTCCAGATCGCCCCGGACCAGCCTATCCCCTATGTGTATGTAGACGACCCGGTCATCGTGGAATTCCGCGCGAGCGAAGCCGTTTCGGCGTCCGTCCGGGCCGAGTTATCGCGTTCCGGCGCTCCTTCTGCGACCATCGACCTGGACGTCATCCGCCTCCGGGCGCAGGGCGTGCGGTGGCGCACCCTTGATGGCGTTTCGTCCGAGCGGGGGCTGTATCACGCGCGGTTCACGTTGGACGCAGGCGGACAACCCTTCGATGTCCTCACCTCCTTTTGCCGCATCGACCGTCCCTTCAACGCCCCGGAATTGCCGCTCACGTTGCGCGTGGCCGATCTCTCCCGCCGGAATTTGCTGGCGATCCAGGGCGTGCCGTTGCGCCATATCCGGTTGGACGCCGCCTCGTCCGAACTCGAGGAACAGACCCGGCTCGCCGTAGCGGCCGGTCTTCAAGTGGCCGTCGGCGTGGATGCGCAAACGCTTTCCAACCCGGCCGCCCAGGCGCAGGACTTGGCGGCCCGCATGGGTCCCGGCGTGACCCGCTGGGAAATCGACCCTACCGGAGCCGTCGAGCAACTCGCCAGTCTTGCCGCCGGGTTGCGACAGGGAAATTCCCGCGCGCCGATTGTCCTGACCGCCTATAGCACGGGCGATCTTTCCGCATTGCTCCATGCCGCGGCCCAATATGACGTCAGCGGCGTCATGTACCGGCATCCCGCGCCCACGGCATCCGACCTCATCGCCTTCCGCAGTGCCGTGGAACAGGCGGGATACGAGGGCATGCCCGTCTCGCTGCTCACGAAGGGCCGCGCGGATGGCGACCCCGTCCAAGGGCCGGCCCTCGTGCGCCAACTGCTTGCGTATCGGGCGGCGGGCATCGTGCGCACGGAACTGGAAGACACCCCGTTGTACGACGAGGAAACCGGCTTTTCCGACGCCTACCCCTATCTCAGCGCGATGATGCACCGGTTCCGCAACGCCGCGCCGATTGGCGAACTGGCCCTGTCTGCGGGTGTGCGCGCGCCTGTATTTCGCCTCGGCGACACCTGGATTTTGGCGTTGTGGAACAGCGCGGATGCCCGGGATGTCGTTGTGCCCGTCGGCAATGCAGCGGAATTGCGGCTGACCGACGCCCTCAACAACCCCCTTCCTCTTCCCGCCGTAGCCGACGCGGGCGTCGCCGTCGCCGCAGGCCCCGTGCCCACGTACCTGAGCGGCCGCGGCGGCTCCGTGCTTCGGCAAGCGGCTGCGGAGTGCGTGCGCGCCGAAGCCCAAACGCTCCTCGCCATCCCGTCCTTTACCGCCGCGTTGCCGCCGGAAATGGTGTCCCTGTTGCAAAACCTCTCGAAATCCAACTCAGGCCGGATCGAGCACGCCGAGTTTTTCGCCCTGCTCGGCCTGTTCCCGTATGTCGAGCAGCAGTGGCACGCGTCCCGCCTTGCACGCACGACGGCCGCCCCGGCCCTCGCCGGCCTCACCCGCCTCGCGCGTGCGTTGTGCGTGCTTGAGGAAGAAGGCGGCGACTCGTTTATCGCCCCGCTCAAGGCCATCATCGCCAACAGCAGCGAGGCCCAATCGCTCTACGTCACCAACAGCGGCGGAAAACCCAGTTCGAGCCGACGCGGCGACTGGGTGCTCGCGGTCGTAAGCGGCTTGGTGGGCGAGGCCGAGCGGCTGAACGACGAAGGACGAACCAACGAGGCCAAAGCCCTGGCGACCGTCGCCGAATGGCGGGCGCGCGCCCTCGACGTCGCGGCAAGGGCCATTCCCCTGACCGAGCCGGAACCGGCCGTTGCGCTGGCCGCGCCGCAACCCGAAGCAAGCGCCAAGCCCAAGAGCGCGACCGGACAACCCCAGGAAAAGACGGTCAAAAAAACGGAATCGTCCAGCAAAAAAACCGTGCCGCAAAAGCGTCCCGCGCGCAAAACGCGGCGGTGATGGGCCGTGGCGCGCCATGTATGCAAACTGCATCGATGAAGTAGATGAGGGGAGATGGAGGGAAGCATGAAACGAATCGGCGTGTTGACCAGCGGCGGGGATTCGCCCGGCATGAACGCCGCCATTCGGGCGGTCGTCCGGACCGCATGCTACCACGGCCTGGAGATTTTCGGCATCGAGCATGGCTACCAGGGACTCCTCGACAGCACGCTCCACGCCATGGGGCCGCGATCGGTCAGCGGCATCATTTGCCGCGGCGGCACGATGCTGCACACGGCCCGGTGCAAGGCGTTTTTGGAGAAAGAAGGCCGCGCCACGGCCGCCCAAACTCTTGAGCGCCATGGCATCGAGGGTCTTGTCGTCATCGGCGGCGACGGGTCCTACCGCGGCGCGGAAGCCTTGCACGAAGAACATGGCATCCGCTGCATCGGCCTGCCCGGCACCATCGACAACGATATTGGCGGCACCGATTTCACCATCGGCTATGACACCGCGCTCAACACTGCGCTCGACGCCATTGATCGCATTCGCGACA
>JAKJDA010000208.1:0-5350 GCA_022706165.1 Candidatus Hydrogenedentota bacterium
GGCAGCGGGCACACGCCGGTAAATACGACATCAACCCGTCCGCACAACGAATCTGTCTGAATGCGAGCATGCCAGTTGCATTCGAATCGCGAAAAGTGTATAATCTGCTACTTTGTATCCCGCACATCGCTGACCTCCGCGCCGTTGCGATCTGCGGGCGTTGTAACGTAGTCTTCGCGCGCGCCGTGGCGCCGGCCCGCCTGAAGTAACACAAGAAACTATTCCACCGTTTCTTAACCCTGTACCTGTAGTATGGCATTCAAAAACCGAGCAGCTGAGCCCGAGCTGAAATTCGATCCCGTCGCACTAGGCATTTCCGAATCGGAGTATGAGACTATCTCGCAGGAAGAGATGCAGCAGATGGTCACTGATTCAATGCGGGATGTGGCTGAAGGCACGATCCAGACCGGCCGCATTGTGGCCGTCACCGACTCGCATGTGTTGGTTGACATCGGCGGCAAGTCCGAAGGCGTCATCAGCCGCGAGGAGTTTCCTGACATCGATCAAAGCGCGGTTGGCAGTGACGTTGAAGTCCTGGTCATGCAAATGGAGGACCACGAAGGCAATGTGCGCTTGTCCAAACGCCAGGCGGCGCGCCAGCGCGCCTGGGAACGCACACTCGTAGCCTGCGAAGGCGATGGGCGCGTGGCCGGCATCGTGCGCCGCAAGGTCAAAGGCGGCTTGATGATCGATATCGACGGCATTGAGGCATTCCTGCCCTCGTCGCAGATCGCTCTGCAGAACGTCAAAAACGTCGACGAATACCTCGGCCAGGATCTCAACGTCAAAATCATCAAGGTCAATCACGACCGGCGTAACATCGTGGTATCACGCCGCGAGTTGCTCGATGCCGAACGCGTCCAGCGCAAACGCGAGTTTCTCGAAACCATCAAAGTGGGCGACGTCCGCAGTGGCGTGGTCAAGAATATCACCGACTTCGGCGCGTTCATCGACTTGCATGGTATCGATGGCTTGCTGCACTTGACCGACATGCGCTGGGGCCGCATCAATCATCCGACCGATATGCTCACGCTCGGCGCCGACATCGAAATCATGATCATCGGCATCGACTACGACAAAGAGCGCGTATCGTTGGGCATCAAACAGATGCAGGACAATCCCTGGCTCGATGTCGAGACCAAGTATCCCGTGGACGGCGTCGTCAGCGGCCGCGTGGTCAACATCCTGCCGTACGGCGCATTTGTCGAACTCGAGGAAGGGGTTGAAGGTCTGATCCATATCTCGGAATTCTCGTGGACGCGCAAGGTCAATCATCCCAGCGAATTTCTCAATGTCGGCGACATGGTGCAGGCTATGGTGTTGCACGTTGACGCGTTCGAGCAGAAGATCAGCTTGGGTCTGCGTCAAACACAGGAGAATCCGTGGGAGACCATCGGCGAACGCTATCCGCAGGGCGCCAAAATTAAAGGCATCGTCCGGAATTTGACGGCGTACGGCGCGTTTGTCGAACTCGAAGAAGGCATCGACGGCCTGATCCATGTCTCGGATATGTCCTGGACACGCAAGGTGAATCATCCGTCCGAACTGCTCAAAAAAGGCGACACGGTCGAAGCCGTCGTGCTCTCCGTCAACGCCAGCGAACGCAAGATCGCGCTCGGTTTGAAGCAATTGACCGATGATCCGTGGGATCACATCTACGAGCGCTACAAGGAAGGCGACGTGGTGACCGGCAAGGTCACGAACACGACCTCGTTTGGTGCGTTCATGCAGCTTGACAACGACATCGAGGGCCTGATTCACATTTCCGAGCTTTCTGACCGGCAGGTCGGTAACGTCAAGGATGTGGTCAAGCCTGGCGACGATGTCACAGCCAAGATCATGCGTATCGAGCCGGCGGAACGCAAAGTGGCGTTGAGTATCCGCGTCTATGAACGCGAGCACAGCGAAACCGAGCAAGAAACCGTCGTGGATGGACAATCCGCGCCGAAAGCGCCGCCGCAGGAACGCAAGCGCTTCGAAAGCGGTATTGACATCGGCGATGCGCTCGGCCAGACCGAAAGCAACGCCACGGACGCACCGACCGAATCATAAACGCGCGCCGGCTTGTCGCGCGGCCGCTTGCGAAAATTGCGGCGGTTGCGTATACTATGTACCAGCCGGCACGAAACTGACGGATACTGCGCGGGTGTAGCTCAATTGGTTAGAGCGCTGCCCTGTCACGGCAGAGGCTGCGAGTTCAAGTCTCGTCACTCGCGCCAGTTTCGCAACGACGGCGGCCCAATCGGGCCGCCGTCTCTTTTAACGAACCGCGGCACCCACCACCCCAATACCCGTATTGATTCGCCCCGATGAACATCGGGACTTCTGTGCAATAAAACGCCCGAAGGGTGCGCTTCAAGCATAGCCCAGACCGTAGCCGGCTGCCGGCAAGGTCTGGGTGCGCGCATCACATTTTATGGAGTCTCGCGCGACGCAGTTCATGCTTCCAATCCGCGCAGTGCGATTCACCCAGAACCCCCCCCATTGATTCGTCCCGATATCCATCAGGACTCTAAATATGGTGTGCTCGGAATCCCCACGGGCTTGGCCGTAGTGGCCTGCGCCCGCGGCTACGGTTGAAACGTCCCGATGGCATCAGGACTCCTGCGCTGTAAGCGCCCGAAGGGTGCGCTTCAAGCATAGCCCAGACCGCAGCCGGCTACCGGCAAGGTCTGGGTACAGGGATCAAATAAAATATGGAGTCCCGATGCCTATCGGGCCGATTCAACTCTCTCGTGAATTTGGATAGCGGCGGCCGGGTGACACTTGACTCACGTATATTCCCCTCCTATTTCACTCGTACGTGTCAACAACCCCTGAAAATCTGTAACGTCAGCGTGTGCGTTGTGCCTATTTTTGTTCTCATCGATCGTACGTAAACAATCTTGCCGCGCACCGCGTCGTGAGCTTCTCACAAAGACCAACTGGTCACAAATCTCCTAAAAAAAATCATTTTGAATACCTTAAACACTACACGTGAAGCTTGACAAAGCCTCTGTGTTTGCAGTAAAGTATTCAACGCCGTTCGCTCGGCGGATGGATGTGCGTTAGAATGTGGAATTCATTTGACTGACGGACACGCGAGCGGCACGCTATTCGAGGATCGATGGATCAGCCGTCCATAAGCTGCCCCGTAAAGACATGCTGTCTGCCGCCCTTGTACAGGAAAAACGAAATGCGTCTTATGCGGATCAATCTAATCAGTACTAGCTGAGAGACATCACAGCCATGGCCATCGCCACATTTAGCGCCCTTGTCGTCGTGATCATTTTTCTGGGATATGTCATAGCCCGCGTTGTTCGGGATGCACCGGACAGGGCTGAGTTGGCAGCATTGCGCACAAGGGATCAGGACTACCGCGAAGCAACCGCGCGTCTCCAGGAAAAGGCGGACCTGGTCGAGAAACTCCAGTCGGAGAAAGCGGCATTAACTGCCGAACTATCAAATGAAAAACGCGCTGCCGAAGAAAAACTCGCTTTGCTCACAAATGCTGAAAATCGCCTGAAAGTCGAATTCGAGAACCTGGCTAATCGAATATTCGAAGACAAGGGCAAGGCGTTGTCTGAGGATAATCGTGCGCGTCTTTCGGATTTGCTGACGCCGCTCAAGGATCAACTGTCGGAGTTTCGCAAACGCGTGGACGAAGTTCACAAAAACGACACGGAACAGTCGACCAAGCTGCTTGTGCAGGTGCGACAGCTGCAGGAGCTGAGCAACAAGGTCAGCGACGAAGCCAACAATCTCGCCAGAGCTATCAAAGGCGACACCAAAAAACAGGGCGAGTGGGGTGAACTGATAATAGAACGAATCTTTGAAGCATCAGGGCTGCAACGCGGGCGGGAATTTGACAGCCAGGCTGTGTTGCGCGCAGAGGATGGCAGTCTGAAAAGGCCGGATTTCATCGTTTACCTGCCTGAAGGCAAAGCGGTGATTGTTGATTCCAAGGTGTCGCTGACGGCTTTCGAGCGCTTTTGCACGGCAGAAGAAGGCAACGCAAAAAACGCGGCGCTTCAGGAGCACATACTATCAGTGAAAAATCACGTAGAAGAACTCCGTTCCAAAGACTATGCCAACCTGCTTGGGAACAAGTCGCTTGATTTTGTGATTATGTGCATTCCGTTGGAGCCCGCGTATCAAACCGCGTTGCAGGCGGATCAGAATCTGGTCTATGACCTTGCCAAAACCAATGTCGTCATCACAGGGCCAACAACATTGATGATCACGCTCAAACTGATTGCCCAAATTTGGCGTCGAGAGCATGAAAATCAGAACGCGGAGCTTATCGCCGACAGAGCCGGCAGATTGTACGACCAGGTTACCCTAATCGTCGAGGCCATGATGGATGCCCAGAAAAAGTTGGGTGGTGTTGCCGAGTCCTTTGACCTGGCCCTCAAGCGCCTCACGGAGGGAAGGGGTAATTTGATCGGACGGATCGAGCAGTTGCGGCAGCTTGGAGCCAAAGTCAGCAAACAACTGCCCGCGGCGATTGTTGAAGCGGCCACAGTCGAGGAGGAGCGGGAGTCGGCTGACGACGTACTAATGATTCCCAACGATCCGTTGAGCGGCGCGCCGGCGGCGCACTCTTGACATTGTGTTTAGAAGGCTGAGATGAACTGCTGGTACCATGCTGAGCTTTTCGTGAACACGACGCAGGGTGCGCGTGCGGCATACGCCGACGGGTGATCCACCCTGAGGAATCCGTCTTGGGTTCGCTCTGTGAATTGTTGGCTAACTGTTTTTTTGCTAAAACACGGGCGGTTCTCCTCTGTTCCGCTTGCGCTCTCGAGGATATAATTCTCCGCACCTGCAACGCTTTGTGTTGAAGTGCAACGCGGGTACGACCGTAACGTATCGAGTGAAACCGTGGCGCGCAGAGATGGCCAAATCGAAAAGCGGGCATCCGTGCCTCACGCGGAAGAACTCTCATCACCGTCTGCGTCCATAATCATGCACGCAAATGTTACGACACATGAATAGGAACATTTTTCTTGCTGGTGCTAGTGGCGCCATCGGCCGCAGACTCTGTCGGTTGCTCGTCGCTGACGGTTGGTCTGTCGTCGGCACGACCCGTTCGCCCGCGAAGGCGCCAATGCTGCGCGATCTCGGCGTTGAACCGGCCATCGTGGACGTGTTCAATGCGGCGCTCTTGCGGGAAATTGTGTGCGACGCCAAGCCTGAGATCGTAATTCATCAACTGACGAACCTTCCGCCGGCGCTTGATCCCGAACAGATGACGGCAGCATTGGTTCGCAATGCACGGCTCCGTGAGATCGGCACGCGCAATCTTGTTGCCGCCGCCGTCGCGGCTGGCGCGAAGCGCATGGTGGCTCAAAGCATCGCGTTCGTGTAC
>JAKJDA010000208.1:5360-5681 GCA_022706165.1 Candidatus Hydrogenedentota bacterium
CCGCGAGGAAGCGCCGCTATGCCTGGACGATCCGGCCTTTGGCGAGACTGCCCGAGCGGTCGCCAGTCTCGAGCACCAAGTGCTGCATGCGCCGTTCACGGGAATCATCTTACGCTACGGAAAACTTTATGGGCCGGGAACTGGTTTCGATCATGCCCCCAGCGATGGGCCGCTGCATGTCGACGACGCCGCGGATGCTGCGCGGCGCGCGTTGGCTCGTGGTGAAACTGGGGTGTATAACATTGCCGAGGACGATGGGTACGTCTCGATCGGCAAGGCGATGGACGCGCTTGGTTGGGTGCCCGGCTTCCGGCTGTAGGA
>JAKJDA010000209.1 GCA_022706165.1 Candidatus Hydrogenedentota bacterium
TGTCGTGACAAATCATCCGCAAGCCTTTCATGAAGATTGTCCAGTTCTGCAGCGCGTTCATGAACAAGGTCCCCGTCAATTTCGCCAAAAGCAGGAACGTCAAAGAAGAAACAATCTTCAACCTTTCCGGTTTTCAGCAGCATATTCTTCGTGCGCGCGCGGCTATGGGCGATTCCCATCGCAAGTCCCACGATTATCTTGTCGTTCTTGTTCAGGACGTCAGACATCCTTTCCACCGGCATGTTCCCAACACACAATCCCGGCTTCCAGGAAAAATCGGTCACGAAGCATCCCGCGGCCTTAACGCCATTCCGTTCAAGAAAACGATACGTGTCAAGCATAATATCAGTTACGCCAATCAAATACACGGGGTAGACCGTTTGCTGCAACTTCATCAAACCAACAGTCCTTGCATTGGAACCTTTTGGAATTTCATCCCCGAACATTTACCGACATCCTTTCGTATTGCGACACATTCCCGATTCGTACAGACGCACCTTTTGCAGATGGTTATACGGCGGCGGCGATACGCTCGGCGATTTTGTGGGCAGTGAGGCCGCATTTGTCGAGCATGTAGGCATAGGAACCGACCTTCTCAAAACGATTGGGGATGCCAAGCATGACCTGACGTGGGGCGGAAGGCTTGTCCGCCTTGTATTCGGCCACGGCGCTTCCTAGCCCGCCGATCATGAAATGCTCTTCCACCGTCACGATCAACTTGTACTCCGCGAACAGCTTGTCGAGAATGTCCGTATCTAGCGGCTTGATCGTATGCATATCCACTACCGTGGGTGAAATACCAGAACGGGCAAGGCCACGTGCGGCGCGAATGCATTCCGAGACCATCGTCCCCGTGGCGATGACTGCGACATCCTTTCCCTCGACCACGACATTGGCCTTACCTATCGTGAAATCGAAATCGGAAGTGTAAACTGGCGTGAAGCCATTGACGCCCGTCAGCCGGACATAGACGGGGCCCTTATGCATCGCCGCTGCGATTGTCGCTTTGTAGGTCTCGAAACCGTCCGCCGGACAAATCACAGTCATATTTGGAATCGTACGGGTGATGGCAATATCCTCAAGCCCGTAATGCGTGTTTCCGGTCGTCCCGTTCGCCATGCCGCTCATGAGACCTACGACCTTGACGTTCAGGTTCATGTAGCCGACCTGACTGCGCAACATCTCGAAGCCGCGCATGGACGCGAACGAAGCGAAAGTGGAGACGAAAACCGTCTTTCCCGCAGCAGCCAACCCGGCGGCGACGCCGATCATGTTCTGTTCGGCGATACCCACGTTGACGAACTTCTTCGGCGCATTCTTTTTTATCCCGTCGACACGAGCGGATGAGGCGACATCCGCCACGACCACCATCAATTCCGGGATATCCGGCTCGACATCAGTGAGCGCCTTTCCAAAAACCCCGCGGGAGGAAAGACGGCTCAATTCGAGAGATGAGCGCATATCGAAATTCACCGCGCACCTCCATTCTCGGACATCGCCCGTTTGAACTGGTCCTCCGACATCTTATTGTGGTGCCATTCCACCGCACGTTCCATGAACGAAACCCCCTGCCCCTTCACCGTATGAGCGATCACCGCAAGCGGATAACCGGCACGATCCGTCTTGAACGCCGAGCGAAGCGAACCGAAATTGTGGCCGTCCGCTTCCGCAACCATCCAATCGAACGTTCTCAACTTCTCGCCCCAGTTCTTCACGGGCATCACATCGTCTGAAAGTCCGTCCAACTGCATCCCGTTATCGTCCACGACGACGCAGAGATTCGCGAGCCCCTTGTGCCCGGCAAACATCGCCGCTTCCCAGAAGCTGCCCTCGTTGATCTCGCCGTTGCCCACCACCACGAAAAGACGTTGTCCGTCGTTAAGCGCCAGTGCCTGTCCGGCGGCGAACGAGAGCCCCAGTCCGAGGCTGCCACTGGAAAGCTCGATTCCGTACTGCACGTTCTGAACGCAATGCGACGGAAAATAGCCGCCGTCGTCGTCGATGGACATCAGCTGCTCATGGGTGATGAGTCCGAATTCCGCCAAGGTGGCGTACAAGGCGAGTCCGCAATGCCCTTTACTGAGCACGAACCGGTCCCGCCCTTCCCAGGTCGGGTTCTTGGCGTCGTAGCGCATCGCTTCGCCGTAGATATACGCCATCAGGTCGGCGACCGAAAGCGAGCCGCCGAAATGCATGGCTCCGGCCTTATGTCCCGCCTCCAGGATGTTTCGGCGGATGTTCTGCGCGTGTTGCAGCAAGTCCATGGTTATTCCTAATTGAGCCGACCGTCCACCCGGATAACCTCTCCGTTCACGAAAGACGCCTGATCGGAGGCGAGGAACGCCACCACACGGGCGACCTCCGCCACGGTGCCGCCTCGTTTCATCGCACAGCCGTCGACCATTCCCTGATGGACCTTCTCATCCATGAAGGCGGTGATGTCGGTGGTGATGAGTCCGGGTGCCACCGCATTCACCCGCACCCCGTTCGCGCCGCACTCCGCCGAGAGCACCTTCGTAAACGCGATGACCGCCGCTTTGGAAAGTCCGTACGCACAGTTCCCCGCCGCCAAATCGAGGCCGAACGCCGAGGTGGCGTTGATGACGCTGCCGCCGCCAGAGCGCACAATGTACCGGAGCAGAAGCTGCGTCAACTCCATCACCGAAAAGAGATTGATCTCGAACACTTCGCGGATCTTTGCCATCGGCGTCATGATGAAAAGTCCGCCATGCGGAACCCCGGCGTTGTTGACCAAGATGTTGACCGGAATCTTCTTCGCAATCAGCTCGCGGACGGACGCTTTCATCGAGGCGGAATCCGTCATATCAAAGAACACCGGCGTAATCGCCGTTCCGTACTTCGCGGCCAGAGTCGAACAGAGCTCCCGGAACTCCGGACGGTCGATGCGGGAGTGGGCGATGACATTCGCCCCTTCCTTCGCGAACTCCTCGAGATACGCCTTTCCGAGACCCCGGTTGGAACCGGTGATAAACGCAGTCTTGCCTTTCAGGATGCCTTCCGCCATATCAGTTCCCCGTCTCGCCCTTAAAGTACTTGATCCAATATTCGATCTGCTCCGCCCGAGAAGGCTTGTCCGCCGGCGTCTTATAGAGCCGCACCCCGCCGCACTTGGCCTTAGAGAAGTCCAGCACCGCGAACCCCCAGGAAAGGCCCACGCCGAAGGTGGCGAGGCAGGCGGTGCCGAACGGTATCGCGACGAGCTGACGGACGATATCCATCGTCACAGCCGCAGTTCCGCAGTTGCCGTAAGTCGAAAAAGTCTCCGTCGACCACTTGTCCTTCGGCAGCTTGGCAAAACCCGCCACCGTGCGGACGATCTGCTTGTTCGCCTGATGCAAGGCGAAGTAATCGATGTCGTCGATGGTCTTGCCAGAGTACTCGAGGATGTCCTTGATCCCCTGGGGACCGACTTCGGTCGTGAACTTGAAGATATCCATCCCCTTCATGATCTCGTCCCAAAGATGCCACACGTTCCCCGCGTCATCCTTGAACTCCAGATTGACGATATCCTCCTTGACCGGCAAGGCCCAGGATCCGGCGGGCGCGACGATGCGGTCCCACCCCTTGCCGCGCGTTCCCGTGATGAACCATGCGGGATTCTCCTCGTCCGTCCATTCGACGAGGGTCGCTGTCCCAGCGTCGCCGAACAGTTGATTCGAATTGCGGTTGCGGCGGTCGGAATGGATGCTTACGATTTCGCCGGCAAGCACCAGCACCCGCTTGGAGGCGCCGCTGGAAACGAGCGAATGCGCCAACCAGAGCCCGTAGACATAAGCCGAGCAGGCCAGTCCGGAGATGTCAAAGCAGGAACACTCCTCGCTTAAGCCCAACCGCCCATGGAGGATGCAGGACGAGGCGGGATACTTGTAGTCATGGGAGCTGGAGACGGCGATCAGCGCGTCGATCGAATCCTTATCCAGCCCCATCTGGACGATAAGATCGATTGCCGCCGCCTCGCAAAGATCGGCGTTCGTTGTACGGTCATCGGCCACATGGCGCGTCCCGAGACCGAGTATCTTCTTATTCCGTTCCAGCAGCTTCGGATCGTTGTTGAAAAATTCAAGCTCGTCATCAATATTGATAACGGTTTCCGGAACAACGGCAGTTATCCCGCTGATTTTTACGTGGTTGAATTTCGACTCAGCCATTTAAATTGCTCCGCAATCGATGATGTAATTTTGAGCCGTGATCCATTTCGCCTGATCGGACAGCAAATAAACGATCATATTCGCCACATCCGGAACCGTTCCCAATCCCATGGGATATTTCCCTTCAGCATATTGACGCGAAACCTCGTCCGCCATATCTGTTTGTATCAAAGTCGGAGAAACGCAATTCACCCGGATACCGGAAGGCGCCAATTCTCTTGCGACTGATTGCATTGTTGAAATCAGTGCCCCTTTGGAACCGGCATAAGACGTCATTCCAGGATCACAATGAACCCCGCCGGACGAGGCAATAAAAACCATGGCGGTTTTCGCGCCGTTGTTATTACGTTTGTCCGCAAGCCCTTTTGCCATAAAAACAGGCGCAAGATAGTTGATGTCAAAAACACGACGAATGGCCTCTAATTCCACCGCACGAAGCGGCATGATATTGCCGATACCCGCGCAATATGCCATTCCCTGGAACTTGCCGTATTTCTCCCGCAACGACTTGACGTATTGCGGTAAACCTGCGAGATCGTCCGTTAAGTCCTTTTGCTCAAGAAACACATTCTCGGGGTGTTTGGCTTTCGCTTTCATCCCCTCAAGTCGCTCCACGTTTCGTGCAATACCAATGACGGTCGCGCCCAGTTCATTCAAGAGCAAGGCAACCCCTTCTCCGATACCAGAAGACGCACCGGTAACGAGGAACCTCTGTTCGGATAGAAAGGAAATCATCAGATACCGGCCTTTTTCGCAAGATCTCCGATTGTCTTCATCGCCTTAATGTCGGCCACACGAAGCTTCACGCCGAAGTTTTTATCGATGAACGCCATGGTTGCCATGATTGAAAGCGAGTCCCACTCCTCCAAGTCACCAAGAACCATGTCGAGATTCAGTTCCGTATCCGTCTGGAGGACATCCCGCATTTCCGTCAAGAATTCTTCACATGTCATTTTTCTTCTCCTTTACTGGTTACCTTTGAAAAACTGCTCCCAATAAGCAATCTGCTGTTCCCTCGTCGGCGCATCCGGCGGCGTCTTGTATGTCGAGATGCCCCCGTTGTACATGCCAGACAGGTCCAGCGCCACCCCTCCCCAAGAAAGACCGATGCCGAAGGCGCACAAAACAGCCTTGCCAATCATTCGTTCGCGTGGTTGATCGCAAAGGACTGTCACAACGGAATTAGTGGAATTATTGGCATATTTTGAAAAGACATCCGTTGGAACTTTCTCCGCAGATATCACTGCCCGGGCGATAATCATCTCAAGAATCTGCTTGTTCGCCTGATGGATAGCAAAGATGTCCACGTCGTCCGCCGCCCAGCCTGCCGCCGCCATGGTTTGAGCAATCAACGATGGCGCAACTTCCATCGTAAAGGCAAAAATGTCCTCGCCCTTCATCACGCCATCGCTCACATTGACAGTGCCACCAGCAACATCTTCAAATTGCAGGTCTACCGTGTCCTTGCTCAACGGTAAACGTGTTCCACCAAAGGGACGAACGATTT
>JAKJDA010000020.1 GCA_022706165.1 Candidatus Hydrogenedentota bacterium
CGACGGGGCTGTTGTTGCTGGCTTTCGCCTTTGGTCTCGCCGTCGACGCGGCGGCGATTTCATTCAAATTGCCGGTCGTGTTTGGCCGCGAATCGCGCGACGCATATTTGACGCGACGCGTCGAGCGGTATCCCGCGTTTCGTTGGATCGGACAGCAGAGCCTGGCCCAGGACAGGCTTGTCCTGACGCTCGACATGCGCAGCTACTACATCGATGCGCCAACGTATCAGAATTTCGAGGCCGTCAAGCAGTTGCCCCGAAAGCGGCTGCTGCAACAAGTGGAATGGTTGCGCGCGCGGCGGATCGGTTATGTGATGATACCGTGGACGTACGCCGAGGAGGCGCCGGGGTTCTATGCGACGGGGGTGCTGGAGATGTTGCGCACATGGAGCGGATCGCCGCGCTACTTCACGCCGCTAAAACGCCTTGAGACGCCGCGACGCGATGGCCCCGGCAAGGAAACCGTGGAGTTTTTCGAGGTGCGCTACGACACGTAAGGGATGACGCCGCCGATGCGAAAACGCTGCACTAACGCCGCATAGGACTCCGCAACCGCCATGTCCGTCCGCAAAACACTTGCCCACAACACGGGCTTCAACATCGCGGGGCGCTTGTGGGAGGCATTGAGCAGCCTCATCCTGGTGCCGTATGTTCTCGCGATGGTAAGCCGCGCCGATTTCGGTCTGTGGGGGCTGTTAGGCGCATTCTCGGGATATGTCGCGCTGGTCGACATGGGGTTTGGCAGCGGATTTGTGAAGTTCATCGCCGAACGCCACGCGCGCAAAGAGCGAGAGGGCGTCGCGTCGGTCATTGTAACGGGGACGCTCTTCTACATCGCGTTGGGCATGGCCGTGGCGGGGGCGGGATGGGCGTGCATCGACCCGCTTACCGGATTGTTTCATCGGATCGGGCTGATTTCCGACGATCTCTTGGAAACAGCGCGCACGCTGCTTCAATGGAGGCTGGTCCTTTTCGCCGCCTCGGCGTCGGTGGGAGCGTTCAGTGCGGTCCAAGGCGGACTGCAGCGAATGGGCGTCACCAATCTTCTAGGCTTCTGCTCGTCCGTCGTCAAGTTCGTTGCGACAATCGTGTTTCTCGAAACCGGCCACGGCATTGTCGGGCTGGTGTATGCCGAGGCGATGGCATTCGTCGTGTTCGCGACGGCTTCGCTGGCGTTGCCGTTCTGGATGCTGCCAGGGCTGCGGCTATCGTTTCGCGACATCCGTCTTGACACGGCGCGTTGCCTGTTTTCCTTTGGCTGGAAAGCGCAGGTGGCGCGGATCGCCAACCTTGTCATGATGGAGACCGACAAAGTCGTCGCGGGTTTTTGGGGCAGGGCGCTCGAATGGATCGCGCTGTTCGAAGTCGGCGTGACGATGGCCAACAAATTGCGCCAGATACCGGTGCTGCTATTGAGCGCGATCGTTCCCGCCGCATCGGACCTCGAGGCGCGCGGCGCGCACGACAAATTGCAGCGGCTCTATTTGTTGTCCACCAAGTACGTCGCGGCGGTGGCGGTTCCATTGACTGCCTTCGTCGTCGGCGCGGCGGATATCCTCATGAACGCGTGGATGGGCGCGGGATACGAGATGTCGGCGTGGGTGCTGCGGATCATCGCCGTGGGATATCTCGCGAATGTCCTGCCGGGCGGCGGCATCAACATCGCGCTCGGCAAGGGGCGCCCGGATATTCAAATGAAAACCGGGTTGATTTCGACCTTCTCGAACATTGCGTTGACCATCGGGCTCGTGTACGCCATCGGATTCTGGGGCATCCCGCTTGGAACAGCGCTGTCGATGTTCCTCTCGTGGGGATGGTTTCTTATCGTAATGCGCGGCGTGCTAGGGGTAGGGCCGGCGGAATTGCTGCGCACATCCGTCCTCTGGCCAACGGTGGCCGCAGCGCCTGGCCTCGTTATCTGCATCGTCGCGGACATAGCGCTGCATGCCGTTGCCGGGCGTCTGCCCAACGCCGTAGCGCTTCTTGCGTGCGCCGCGGCATTCGCCATCGCCTACCTCATCGCCATCCGAAAAACGCCTTTTCTCGACGCTTACGACATCGATTTCCTTGAAAACACCTTGCGTATGGACAAGGTCCCGGGATTCCGGCTATGGATCAGGCCTGTCATGCAAGCCCGAGTTCGGCAGCAAGGTCGAGGATGGTGAAGCGGTTGCGGAGGTAGCGTGCGCGGCGCAACCCGTTGCGGTATTCGTCGGCGGGGGCGCTCAGTTCTTCGGGCGTGACGGGGCCTCCCGCGGCGGCTATGGCTTGGGCGACCACCGCACTGGGCAATACATCGGTTTTTACGGCATCAACGACGTCGGGCAACTGTTCGCGCAGCGTTTCGATCTCGGTCTTCATGGCATGGGGATCGAGTCGCTTTTCGCGCCATTGATTGAGAACTTCGGGGGCCACATGGCCCCAGTCGGCTTCAATCCATTCACGGATTTGGTCCTCGCTGGGCTGCTGCGCGGCGAGCGCGCCGGAATCCATCGAGCGGGGGTTCATCGCACACACGCGCTCCCACAGCCGCAGGCAGTCAATCGTTGCGACGCCCACTTGCGCGCCGTGCAAATCGTGCGGCGTGCCATAGAGCGCGGACTTCATGTCGAGGTAGTGTGAGATAAGGTGTTCGCCGCCGGAGGCGGGGGCAGACGATCCCGCCACCACCATCGACAGACCCGACAGCAACAATGCCTCCATCACGACGCCCACGGCGTCCGGATCGCCGTGGCGCACGCGCGGCGCAACGTCGAGCAGGCGCTCCTGCGCGCCTTCAAAGAACTCCCGAGGACGATCGCAATAGTAGCCGCCGCGAATCATGTGCGCCGCGCGCCAATCGGCGGATGACGAGCACTTCGAGAGAAAGTCCCCCAATCCCGCCGCGGTCATCCGCGCCGGGGCGGTCGCCGCAACGTCAGGGTCGGCGAAAATGCCCAGCGCCGGCCGGCAAGGCAGGGTCCGTTTCAAGCCGCGCACTTTGAGCGCGACGATATTCGATGTGTAGCCATTCATGGAGGCGGCCGTCGGAAACAACAACACAGGGAGGCCGCGTTTGTCGCCGGCGTATTTCGCAAGATCGCTAAGGGAGCCGCTGCCGATGGCCACAATGAAATCAACTCCCTGCGCGGCATTCGCGACGACCATGGCCTCCTCTTCCGTCGCGTCAAACGCATCGGGGCCATACGTGCGTTCGGCGATCGTTTTGCCTGCCGCGCTCAGTGCGGACAGCACAGCTTCGCCGCCGACATGCCGCGTATTTGCATCGGACACGACCAAGCAGGAGCGTCCGAGACGTTCTGCCGCGACGGCGGCCAAGCGCGAAGCAGCGTTCGCGCCAAGGTGGCAGTATTCGATGGGCAACGCATGCGTTTCGCCGCACGCGCAGACAAATATTTTCCCGAGGCTGTTCCAGCCGAGTTTTTCCATGTTATTGAATTTCCTGGCGGTGAATTGGCTTTGGGAAACTCTTCGTCGAAAAAGGTTTCCCGTCTATTCCTATTTATTTTCCAGACGTTTCAGCTTTCGCCAAAGCGTATTGCGTCCGATGCCGAGGATGCGAGCGGCTTTGGCCTGGTTGTGTTTGCAGCGATGCAACGTGTCGCGAATATGCCGCATCTCGGCCTGCGCAAGCGTCATCGGCTCATCGGCGCGAGGCGAGAGCGGCGTTGAGATCGCGGACTCGAGAGCCCGGCGCACCATGATGTTCACCTCGCCCGGAACGAGCGGCGTCAACACATAGCCATACACGCCCCGCTGCATGGCCGCGACAGCCTCGCGCACATCGGCCACGGACGTGATCACAAGCGAAGGGCCTTCCTGCGCCAGCAGTTCGGATCGCGCCGATTCGCCGGCGATGGCGACATCCCATTCCTCCGTCTCGATGGCGTGTCCATCCGCCCGCAAGATGGATTGCACCGTCATGCGCAGGGCGACATCGTCTATGTCCACACGTATGCGCGCCATGGCAACAGGCTACGTGCCGCACGCAGGAAAGTAAAGTCGGTCGCTTCCGGTTCCCGTGACGTTCCCGGCGGACGGCGCTACTCCCATCCAGCATCGTCGGGATAACAATTGGCGTATTTCACGCTCATGCGAGGCTCGGCCATCATGTCGGCGACTGTGTCGCGCCAGCGCGCATAGTGCTCCGTTTCCTTGTGGCGGGCGGGATCGTCGGAAGTGCGATATGCCTCGACCAGCACGAAACGCGTGGGATCGTCGAGTTGTTGCACAACATCGAATCGCACAATGCCCGGTTCTTGCAGGCTTTTGACGGAATTGGCCGTCGAGGCTTCCCGGAAGGCTTCGACGTATTCCGGTTTGACACGAACATGCACATGCACGATATACACGGCTTTCCCTCCTCTGGCCGGGGATCCCGGCCCACTGTTGCATCCAGCTTAGCCTAAGCAAGACGGGTTTTACGAGTCGCTGAGCCCGGCAAGGGCGCATCCTGTTTTTCGAGAATCGCTTTCGTCCGGAACGCGTTTTCGAGATTCGCGCAAAGCAAAAAGAGCCCGCCCGAGGCAAAAGTTGCCGACAAGCCCTGATGCCCCTCCTTCGTAACTCGTTCTCGGGACGTCATGTCGCCGCGAGAACGAAGCGGCATGCTGTTTGCTTGATTCCAGGTTGCCGTGGGTAAGGCGGAAAGAAGGCAGGGGAGGGTCTCAGATGCGGATAGATGGGATTGGCGAGCCCAAAACCGTGGATTGGCTCTCAAAAGCGATGCAAAACGGCGCCGCGCCCGCCCAAACGTTCTGGTCGATCATGAACGATCAAGGCGTTGCTCCATCACCCTCCGCCCCGTCTTCTTCCCCTCAAATGTATACGGTCAAACGCGGGGACACCCTGTGGGGCATATGCGCGCGCACCTTGGCGCGTGGAGACGCACGCGTTCCCCATGAGTCCGTGGCGAACGCCGTGGATCGGCTAGCGCGGGCCAACGGCATCAAAAACGCCAACCGGCTTGCCATCGGCCAGCAAATCGATCTAAGCGTATTCCAGGATAGCGTTCCCCGTCCGTCTTTTCAGGTTGCCGCCGAAAAAACGGCCAATCTCAATCAACCCAACGAAGGCGCGCCCCTCGTTTCGGGAAATTCTTCTATTCGGCGAGATGAACCGGGCGCACAAGGGGTTGCCTCTATCCAGTCGGCGCGAAAAGGCCGTTTCCTGGCGATCGCCCAATCGCCGAGGACAACCGGCGGAGGCGCGGCGTCTCCCGTTCCGCCGTGGCGCGCCGGCTCCTCCGCAGCTCCGGCTCCGTTGGCAGCGCTCGCCCGGGACGCAAGAACCGCCAGCCTCCCCGTTGCAACGACAGCGACAAGAGACCAGGACGCCCTTGGCGGCGCGGCGCGCCCTGTGGATATCACCCGCATGCTTCAATCCATCCTCAATCCCCAGATGAAGCCCGAAGCGTTGGACGCGGGCTTTGGACGGGAATCGAGCCGTGAAGCGGCAACGGATTCGCCGTGGCGCTTCCTCGTGGGCGCTCCGGCGCGATTGACCTCCGAATTCGGCTTGCGCAAGGACCCGTTCAACGGAGAGTTGTCGCAGCATGACGGCATCGACCTTGCCGCGTCGGCGGGGTCGGCGGTGTATCCCTACGAGGCGGGGCGCGTCCGTTTTGCGGGCTGGAAGCCGGGGTATGGCAAGGTGGTCATCGTGAGTCATGCGGACGGTCTTGAGACCGTGTATGGTCACGCTTCGAAAACGTTGGTGCGCAGCGGGCAACGCGTAGCGCCGGATATGCCAATCGCGGAAGTGGGGTCGACGGGGCGTTCGACGGGGGCGCATTTGCACTTTGAGATGCGCCGCGACGGCGCCGCGTTTGATCCTGTCCCGCTTCTCTCCAAACGGCCGTCACTCAAGATAGCCGAGGTTTTTTAAGGCCTTGAAGTCATCCTCGGCAAGAGGGGCTTCCGGCGCTTCCCGTCGCGGAGTGGAAGCGGCCCATGCCCTGACATGGTCCTTCATTCTCTCGACGCGCCCGCATTCCTCGGCCGCCAAGTTGCGCATTTCCGCAGGGTCCGCATCAAGACGATATAACTCGTCGAACCGTGCATTCACGATCAGCTTCCAGTCCCCGGACAACATGCCCATACGCAGGGGGGCGCGTCCGGCCATGAGTGAGCGTGCACCCGGAATGCGCGGGACCGCGCCGCCGTAGGTTTCAACAAAACGCACGCGATCCGAAGGAACGATGGCGCGCAGCGGGTCCAGGCCGATCATTCCCGATGCCGGCGCGATGCCCGCGATGCCTAGCAGAGCCGGGCCTACGTCAAGTCCGCACACGGGCGCGCGGGACCGCCCGGGGACAATGCCCGGCCCAATCACAACAAACGGTATGTGAAGACTGGTTTGGTGCAGACGGCGTCCGTGCCCCAGATAATCGTGATCGAAAAGACTTTCCCCGTGATCGGCAACGAATACGATGAAGGTGTTCTCTTGGGGCAACGCTTCGAGCAGGCGCCCGATCCAGTGATCCGTGAATGCCACCTCCGAATCGTACTTGGCGCGGGTCCGCTCCACCGGTCCCAGGCGTTCGTGACTTCGGCCCAACGGATTGAAATCCGGGTGGAAACGATACGGCGCATGCGGATCGGAGTAGTGGAACCAAGCGAAAAAGGGTCTGTTTGGATCGCGCTGCTGGAGGCATTTCAGGGCGCGTTGGGTGACCTCGTCCGCGCTTCGCTCGGATTTCAACACGCCCCAACGGCGTTGGTGAAAATCATCATCGTAGACGTCGAAACCCTGCTGGAGGCGGGCGAGCCGCGCCTTGAGCGTCCAATTGCTCTGTACGCAAAAGGTTTGATAGCCCGCGGCCCGAAACAACTCGGGAACCGTCGTGACGGTCTCGGGCAACGACAATCCGTTACGGACAACGCCTACGCTGCGCGGATTCCGGGAGGTCAGCATGGAGGCAAACGACGGGGCCGTCAAGGGGGTCATGCAGACGCAATCGTCGAACGCCAAGCCTCGCTCCGCAAGCGCGTCAATGTGCGGCGAGGTCGGCAAGGAATAGCCGTAACAACCAAGATGGTCCGCCCGCAAGGCGTCGACGGACAGGAAGACGACATTGGGCGGCGCCGTTGTCGAACACAGAATAAGCGCTGTGAGAAAGTACGCGATCACGCTACTATGGCTGCGGGAGCTCGATGGAAAAGGGACATGAAACCGTCAATGGGCCTTGCTCTCGATTGTCTTTGAGGACAGTGATGATCGCATGTCTCTTGTTGCGCCCCGAGATATCCAGCATGAAATCCCCCTCGGGCGCATTGGCCGGCACGGCCACCGATGTCGTCCAGACGCCGTCGCGAGCGGTTTTATCCGGCGCGACGCCGTCATCCTGGAAGACAAATTTCTTTTTGGGGTCTTGCTGCAACCTGCCTTCGACATGGGCCACGATGCCGAAGCGGTCTTTCACCCTGACCGTGATGATGGAATTCTGGCCGGGCGTCAGACGGTCCGGCGCGATGACAGGTTCGCTCAGTCGCGGTTGCCGGTTCAGCGAATGGCAGCCGGCAAGGGATGCGATGGAAAACGCAAGAACCGTCGCCATACACAAGCGAATCATAAGCGCGCTCCATATTTGTTCTCGAACCGGCCACGCGTCACGGCGCGGGGCCGTCGCTGCAAAGACTAGCCCACCTCTCGCGATGCTGTCAAGGGCATGAAACGCGATCGACGCGCTTTACGTTCCCTCCTCGCTTGCGACGCCGACACTGGATATCTCGCTGGATGCAGCGTCCGAAATCGCAGGGGCGAGAGCGGCGTCCGGTTCGGACGTCATAGGATCGGGCCGATCGGACGGCTCCACGGCGCGCTTCTCCTCCGGCATCATGATCGACACGCCAAACTCATGCACCAGCCGTCCGCCAAGGTGGCCCGTATTGAGAACGATCAGGGTTGCGCCCGCATACGCCGCCAGGAACAGGACATTGAGGACTGCCATCGGCGCGCGTTTCGACTTGGCGCACTGGAACATGGCGGCAATCGTCAGGATGGCGTAGAGTCCGCTCAGCGCCGCGAACACAAAACAGGTCAGTTCGGCAAGTTCCTCATGCTCTTCAAGCACAGGCCCGGCGGGGCCGAGGACGTCGGCGAGTTCCGCCGCCGCTCTGCCCGTGGAGGCGGCGACGAAAGCTCCCGCCGTTCCCAACGTCATCAGCAAGAGCCCCCCAACGGCCACGCCCTTGCCTCTATGCCCCGCAATGGCCGCCAGCAAGACAAGACATGGGGCCGTCAGCAACAACGCAATCGGAAAATGCACAACGAAAGGATGCAAACCGTCCCAATCGGGCAACGGCGGCAGCGACATCCACTGGGGAAGAGTCAGGTCCTTGAACATGATCCTCGTTTCCTTGGCGGCGTTCGCCGCGTCCTCGAAGCATCCCTAGGCAAAGCGATCACGCCCTCCTATCGGATCGCCTCGAACTTGGAACGCGGCGTCCAACACACCAGACATTTCTTGAAGAGACCGGAATCGGTTAGGTAACCACAGACCGGGCACACATAATATTCCGCCGCGTCGCCCTTCATTCCTTCCAAACGCTTCAGGGCATCGCCATACAGCGCACTGCGGCCCGTCCCAATGCGCATGGCCCCGTTGAACGTTTTCGCCGCGCCTTTCGCGCCTTCTTCCTTTGCCTGCTTGACAAAAGCCGGGTACAACGCGCCGTTTCTGTCCGCCTCCTCTTTCATCGCGAGTTCAAGGTTCTCGCGGGTCGATCTCGCTTCCACTTTCGGGATGTCGGCCTTTGGAACGCCGCCCATCTTCGAAATGACTCTCTTGAAATGCTGCAGGCGAACCTCGAGAGAACGCGCGGATGCCCGGAACAACGAAGCGGCTTTCGCGTAACCTTCCTCGTCGGCTTTCTGGGCAAAAGCGACGCATTGCGCCCGCGCGGCGGATTCGCTGTCGTAGGCTTTGATAAGGTTGTCGAGCGCGGCGGAAGCCGAAGCGCTCTCGGCAGGGACCGCAACCGCCGTCAGCAACAACGCGATCCACATCGACATTCCTATCCGCACGACCATGTTGCTCATGTTCATCCCCTTTCCCGTCCGGCCTCGCATCGCCGAACATTTGCGCCCCTCAGAAAAAGCCGAGGGGGCATGCCCCCAGCCTCGACAATCCCAGCATAATCCTTGTCTACGGCGATGTCCAGGGGGGCGAAAGTCCAGCAGGGATGATGGATATCCACGTTATTCCCCCCCCTCGGTTTCGCGGCGCTTGACGCGCAAAGTCTCAGCGCTCATAGTAGCAGTCATACGGAATGAGAACGAGGCGAGGACGCAACGAGAAGGATACTTTTCTCATGGCGCGGGTGCTTGTGGCGGAAACGGATTGGACATGCGCCGAAGGGCTTCGAGCGGTTATCGAGGCGGAAGGGCATGATGTCTACCTGGCGAGAAACGGGCTGGAGGCGAGCGACATGGCGCTAACCCTTCGGCCCGATCTGATTCTGCTGGCGGAAAATCTCCCGATCTATTCGGCGCGCGAATTGTGTCGCATGTTCCGGGGCGATCCGGCCTTGCCGTCCGGGCTGCCGCTTCTCGTGCTGGCCGGTCCCGACACGGACCGTCACGGGTTGTGCGCGGACGGCGCCTCGGGTTTTCTTCCGCGACAGGCTTCTCATCAGGAATTGCGCGATCTGTTGGTGCGTCAATTGGGAGAAAAAGCCGCGACGCCATAGGAAACAACGAAAGCGGAAAGGTTTCATCCTACGGCGTCATTCCCGGCGAGGCGGCGACCTTGCCTGCTTTGCCGGTCTTGGCGATGCGGGTCAAGGCGCGGCCCATGCGCGTATGCCCGTCAACAACGAACCGAGCCTGGGCGTCAAGATCAGCAAGGAGACGATCGAGCGGAAACGGTTGCCGGCTGCTGCAACGCGCGGCGAGAGGATCGACGTCCGGGTTTTCCTGAAGGGCCTTCTCCATCGCGACAAGATATTCGTAATCTTCGATGCCGTCGCGCAACCGCTCCAGCCGAATGCTGGGAGCCGGTTTTTCCGGGGCGGGATAATACAAATACTGGCAGCCATCGTCGTTTTCTTGCCGCGGCGCAGACGTCCATGCGCCGTCCGTGGTCCATCCGTCCGGCCACCCCGTGAGACCGGGCCCGCGCAGGCCGGTCACGCCATATCTCCAGCACACCCAGGGAGCCAAGCGCGCTTCGATAGGATGGGCTCCAAGCGCCAAACTGGGCGGCGCGGCGACGGATGCATCCATCCAAACGCTGACAGGCTTGATCCGCTCGATGGTGTCCGGCGAGGGGGCATGCCCGAATTCCAATTCCCGGATGCCAACGGACCCGCCTTGCACGGAACCGCGAAACACGAGACGAATTCCGCGAAAAGTCTTTTTGAAACGGAATTCACCCTCGGACCAATTGTCCTCGAAGGAATCCTGCGCCACGTGATGCCTCCACCGGACGCGGGCGGGGCTAAAGGTCTCGCCATTGTACGAGCATAAGGTTTCAATGTCAGCAGATTCGAGACCCGTTTTCCAGCCGATATAGAACTCGTCCGTGTCGACCGGTTCGTCGAAGGCAATCTCGATCCACTGCGGGGAAGAGCGCGCGGGAGGGCGATCGGAACGCCAATACGTGTGCAAACAGCCATCGTAGGCGTCGCCGGGGAGAGAGGCATAGTTTTTTTCGCCCGGCGGAATGCCCGATGACGAGGCGGCGACGCGTGCGGCGAGATGCGCCGGTTGCGCCGCGAGGGACATGCCTTCGCGCCATCGCGCAACGGCAAAGGGATGCGCGTCGCGCAATGGAACTGCGAGTATCTCCACGAAACGCTCGAAATAGGGATGAGGCTGCCCGATGGCCAGCCGGGGCATGGCGGGATCGGCTCGCTTCACGCGGAACAACGCGTCGCGCGTCTGTGGCCAGCGATCCCGCGCGGCAAAGTCCACGACGCTTACGCAGGCGCGGTCAAGCCATCCCTTGGCATCAAGCCACGCATGCATGCCTTCCAGGTATGGCTGCAAGCCTCCCTCTCCGGCGGTCGCCTCCAACGGAGCCATGCCGCCGCGACCGCCCCCGAGATCGATCACCGCCATGTTCGCGCGCGACATCGCATAGTCGAGATGTTCCTGGAACGCCGACGCGTCGACCTTGCCGTCTATCAGCCGGACCAGTCCGCCGCCGTCCCACAGCGACGATGACACCTTGTAGCCCGCCAACGCATCGTACACGGCCTTCCACGGTTCGAGCGCCACGCCTTCGATCCCATACGCGCGTTCGAAGGCGTGACGGTCAAGGGGAAACAACGTTCGAAAAGAAGCGACCTCCGGTTGCGCGAAAGCAAACACCTCTATGGTCACGTCCACGGATAACCGAGGCCCTGCATCCGAGACAACGTCCACTTTTCCCGTATGCAACCCCGGCTTCGCATCCCGAGGCACGGCATACGTCACCCAAAACACGCGCGTCTGTTTCGGAGGAACGTCAAAGGGTTCTACGGGCAGCAAGGGATCAGGCCACTGGCGCTGTTGATCCTTGTCCAGGGAGATATATCCCACTGCATGGATGCGCGGCGGGCCGATCTGTTTGTCGAGCGGACGCGCGGGAATATCCCGTCCGCGAAATCCTTTCGCGTCGGCGCGTAAACAGAGTTGAAACGATTCCGCCTCTCCCTGGGACGCGTACAACCGAACGGAAGCCTTTGCGCTTCCCTGCGGAACCGTGTCGGGAAAAACATTCACCGAACTGCTCTCGGTCCATATCTGCGTCGCGCCGAAAAGAAAAAACATGGCGCCTGCCAACATCATCATGACATTCGCTTTTCCGCATTTCTCCCCGGGCTGCACGGCGCCGCGAGAAACGCTCGCCTCCAAGCGTGTGCGCTTGCGGCGCGAGCCACGTTCATAAACGCGCCGACCAAGACAAATCGCGGCCCATTGTCCGCCGTCGACACAGTTCACTACACAATAGGACGCCTGCCCTGCGAATGTCCAGGCGTCGTCGTATCGCAATTGCGAACAAGACTCAGGGATTTTAGCCGCATTTCTCCCGTCGCTTAGGAGGCAACGGAAAAGCGGGACGGGAAACAGCCGCGGAGGGGCTTACTTCGCGGCGCCGATCCTTGGCGGAACGACGAGACCCAGGCTCTTGCCCAGCGTCACAGCCGCCGGATATCCCGGATCGACGGTTAACGCCTGTTCGATATGGCGGGCAGCCTCGGTGGGCAGCCCTGTCTGAAGGCATACGATCGCCAGATTGGTCAAGACGACGGCATCCCGCGGCTCGCAGCGGAGGGCCTGCTCGAGGTGGGCGCGCGCGCCGGCATAGTCGCCGCGGCCTAAGCGCAGCGCCCCCAAGTTGGCATGGGCGTCGGCATAGCCCGGATTGATCCTGACGGCCTCGAGCAAGTGGCGCTCCGCGGCCGCCACATGGCCTTCGCGCAGTTCCAGCGTTCCCAGATTGTAGTGCGCGATGGCATTGTCGCGCGTGACCGCCGCAGCGTGCGAAAAGAGGGTCCTGCCATCGCGCCAATGCCGCAGGTTCGCCTGCGTGACGGCCGACAGGGCGACCAACGCCGCCGCCGCCGCATAGGCAAAGACGGCCGGGGTCTGCTTCCATCTCCCAAAGCCATCGCGAAGCCCCCATGCCGCCATGATGGTCAGGCCCGTCAATGGGAGATACATGTATCGATCGGCCATGGATTGACTGCCAACCTGCACAATGCCGATCACAGGAACGAGCATTCCCGCAAACCACAGCCAACCGACGATTAGGTAGCCGCGCTTCCGGCCTGCCTTCGCCGCGATAACGGTCACGAGCAACAGGGCAAGACCCGCCGCCCCGCCTTCGATCCAGCCGATCGCGTGGCTTGGGTGTGGATACATGACGGCGAGATCCATCGGCCAAAAGGTTTTGCCAATGTATTTCCAGTAAGAGACCACCGCATTGGCGACGCGCGCCCCCAAGGGGATTTCGTCTAGACGCGCGATCGCATGGCCATGCGCTTGGGCGATAAGCGTCACGATGCACGAGGCCAATGCCGCAACGAACAAAGGCGCTTTTTCCCCAAAAAGCCTGGAGATAGGCGTCCGTTCCATTTCCGATCGTCGCCCCAGAGGCCAGTAGTCCATCAAGAGCAATACAAACGGCAACGTAACCGCCATCGGCTTTGCAAGCAACGCAAACGCGTAGGAAAAAACCACGCCTCCATATGCGAGGCGGCGCTTCGTCCGAACGAAACGCGCGTAGGCAAGCAACGTCCACAGGACAAAAAAAGCGCTTAAGACGTCCTTGCGCTCCGCCGCCCAGGCGACCGATTCAACATGCAACGGATGCGTCGCAAAAACAGCCGCCGCAAATGCGCTCGGCCACCGGTCTCGGGTCAGAGCGCGCAACGCGAGAAACACCAGCGCAGCGTTGAAAGCATGGAGCAGCACATTGATCAGGTGATGACCAAACGCCGCACTCCCAAACAACGACCACCCCCCCATGTGGGACAGCCACGTTAGAGGATGCCAATTGCTTCCGTGAAAGGTTGTGAAGGCCCATCGAACATTGCCCCATGTCAGCCCGGCCTGCACGCGAGAATTTGCGGTGAGATAGATTTCGTCATCGTAACCGACGAATCCATTCCGCATCGCCGGCGCAAACACAATCAACGCCAACAGGGCCAATCCAACCGTCAGCGCCGCATCCCACGCAACGGCGGCACGCGGACACAAGGCCGTCTCAACGTCGCTTTCCCCCCTCCGGATATCGATTTCCATCAGCCAACGTCTCCACCCGTTCCGGCATCCGGCTTCAGGCCGCCCACCGGCGAAGGGGATAATACGGCAAGCCGCCAGTCCAGTAAAGAAAGGCAACGAGGCCGCGCAAAAACCAAGCCTCCGCGCCGCGGCACACTCCGGGCGCGCGAATGAATCCAAAACGCTATATATAGGTTTATCTATTATTATAAATATGAATTTAATGATCAACATAGTATAAACGTTTATATATTGTATATAAATATGCAATACTATTTTACATAGACAACCAAGTGTTTTGCGAGGACTTCTTGCGCCGCCGCGCCCGCATGGGCCTGCGCGCGCATAGACATCGGAGCCATAGAGACCCCTGATCCGAAAAGGAATCGGTCGCCTCAAGCAAGAATCCATGCGAAGAAAATTCGATTCTCGCGTCAAAATCCGGTATACTGCCGCCTCTGTCCAGAATAGAGACGGGTCCGCACAGGCGCTTCGCCCAAGCCGTCTCGTCGAGCGCCATGGCTGGCAAGGCGCGTAACAAGGGAGCACGATATCATGACGCCGAAAGTTGTTGCGGTAGTGGGCGCCACGGGTTTGGTCGGCAGCAAGATGTTGGAGGTGCTGGAAGAGCGCAGTTTTCCGATAAAGGAGCTCAAATGCCTGGCGTCGGCGCGTTCGAAGGGCAAGACCCTGAAATTCCGCGGCGAGACGGTGAGCGTCGAAGAACTGACGGAGACCTCGTTCCAAGGCGTGGACATCGCCCTGTTCAGCGCGGGCGGCTCGACGAGCAAGAAATTCGCGCCGTGCGCGGCGAAAGCCGGTTGCGTCGTCGTCGACAATTCCAGCGCGTGGCGCATGGACCCGGAAGTGCCGCTCGTGGTGCCGGAAGTCAACGCGCACGACATCCCCAAGCACAAGGGCATCATCGCGAACCCGAATTGTTCCACCATCCAGATGGTGGTGGTGCTGAAACCGTTGCACGACGCCGCCACGATCGAGCGCGTCATTGTGGACACGTATCAGGCCGTGTCGGGCGCGGGCAAAGCCGCCGTCGACGAGATGTACGCCCAGACCCGGGCCGTGCTGGCCGGCGAAGAACCGGTGTGCCACATCTTCCCGCACCCCATCGCGTTCAACTGCATTCCGCAGATTCCGCAGGCCAACGCATTCGAGGACAACGGTTACACGAACGAAGAGATGAAGATGGTCAACGAGACCAAGAAGATCATGGGCGATCCAAACATCCGCGTCACGGCGACGACCGTGCGCGTGCCGGTGCATTCGGGACATAGCGAATCGGTCACCATCGAGACCGCGAAGAAACTGACGGCCGCGCAGGCGCGCCAGTTGTTGTCGCGGGCGCCGGGCGTCGTCGTGCAGGACGATCCCGCCAACCAGATTTACCCGTTGGCGATCAACGCCGTCGGCAGCGGCGAGACCTTCGTCGGACGCATCCGCGAAGACCTCTCGCACCCGCGCGGCCTGGCGATGTGGATCGTCTCGGACAATCTGCTGAAGGGCGCGGCGTTCAACGCTGTCCAAATCGCTGAGTTGTTGTAGCATAGCGAAGACGCTGGTTTGCCTGTCCGTCCGGCGGATTGCGCCTCTGCGCGCGTCGGATTGGACGTTGCTGTTGAGTTGAGGAGAATCGCATGAAGGACGCACGCAACGAAACAAGCGCGAAAAATGTCCATTCGGGGAGCGCCAAGACCACGCGAAAACCCAGCCGGCGGGACTTTCTCGTCGCGACGGCGGCGGGCGGCGCGGGGCTTTTGATGGGCGCTGCCGCCATGGCCCAGGAAGAAGCGGAATCCGCCGCTGCGGCCCCGGCGTCCGAATCGCTTGCTCCAGCCGTGGCCCCATCCTCGAACGACCTCAACATCGCCATGATCGGCCTAGGCGCGGAAGGCATGATCTTGATGGAGTCCATCCTGCGCATTCCCGGCATCCGCGTCAAAGCCATATGCGACATTTGGGAGTATAGCCAACGGCGCGCCTCGGGCACCTTGCGCAAGTACGACCACGATCACAACCTCTACGTCGACTACCGCGAACTGCTGGCCAACGAAAAGGACCTTGACGCCGTCATTGTCGCGACGCCGGACTTCATGCACGCCGAACACACGATCGCGTGTCTCAAGGCCGGTTTGCACGTCTACTGCGAAAAAGAGATGGCCAACACCATCGAAGGCGCCAAACGGATGCTGCTGGCCCAGCGCGAAACCGGCAAACTCCTCCAGATCGGCCACCAACGCCGCAGCAATCCGCGCTACCTGAACGCCATCGGATCCTTGGTGCGGGAACATCGCCTGCTCGATCGCATCACCCATGCGAACGCGCAATGGAACCGCGCCAAGAGCGAAGACCTCGGCTGGCCCAAGCGCTACGAGATAGACCCGGCAACCTTGGCGAAATACGGGTACGACTCGATGCACCATTTCCGCAATTGGCGCTGGTACCGCAAATACGGCGGCGGACCGGTGGTCGATCTCGGATCGCACCAGATCGATATCTTCAATTGGGTTTTCGGCGCTCCCCCGCGGTCGGTCGTGGCCAGCGGCGGCATCGACTACTACACGCAGCACGAATGGTTCGACAACGTCTTGGCCATCTACGAGTACGACACCCCCGAGGGCGTGTCGCGCGCGTTCTACCAAGTTCTGACGACCTCCAGCAACGGCGGCTTTTACGAAACCTTCATGGGCGTCAACGGCACACTGGTCATCTCGGAAGTCCCCATGCGCGGCAACCATTTCCTCAAGGAAGTGCACGCGCCGGACGAGCCCTGGAACAAACTCGTCGCCGCCGGACTGCTCTCGAAACCGGAC
>JAKJDA010000210.1:0-344 GCA_022706165.1 Candidatus Hydrogenedentota bacterium
GCGGCGTCGTGAGCGGGTGATCGGCCTTGTACGGCCCCTCGGGCATGTTGTTGAGGCATTGCTCGATGATGCGGACGCTCTGCCGCATCTCTTCGATGTGCACGAGTCCGCGATCGAGACAGTCGCCGTTGTGCCGGATCGGCACCTCGAATTCGAACTGGTCGTAGCCCGAGTACGGCCGCTTCTTGCGCAGGTCCCACTCGAAGCCGCATGCGCGCAGGCCGGGGCCCGTCACGCCCCAATCGATGGCCTCGTCGAGGGTGTATTTGCCAATGCCTTTCACGCGGTTGATGAAGATGCGGTTCGCTATCAGGGCCTTGTCGTATTCCAACAGTTTCGGCGGG
>JAKJDA010000210.1:370-5605 GCA_022706165.1 Candidatus Hydrogenedentota bacterium
CCCAACCGCGCGGCAGGTCGTGCGCGACGCCGCCAATGCGGAACCAGGCCGGGTGCATGCGTCCGCCGCAAATGGCCTCGACGATCTCGAAGACGCGTTCGCGGTCGTTGAACATGTAGAACACCGGCGACATCGCGCCGAGGTCCTGCGCGAAGGTGCCGTACCACACGAGGTGGCTGGCGATGCGGAAGAACTCCGACATCATCACGCGAATCATCTGCGCGCGCGGCGGCACGGCAATGCCCGCGAGTTGTTCGACGCCCAGCAAGTACGCGAGGTTGTTGAGCACGCCTGCGACGTAGTCGATGCGGTCCGTGTAGGGGATGAACGAGTGCCATGTCTGTCGCTCGCCCATCTTCTCCGCGCCGCGATGGTGATAGCCGATGTCCGGCACGGAGTTGACGATGACCTCGCCCTCGAGTTGGAGGATGACGCGCAACAATCCGTGCGTGCCGGGATGGTGCGGGCCGAGATTCAAGAACATGTAATCGGTGTCGCCGCGGCTGCGTTCCAAGCCCCAATCTTCCGGGCGGAACTTCAGCGCTTCTTGCGCGGCCACCAGCTCGTCGTCCGGCAAGTCGAAGGGCTCCAACTCGGTCGCGCGCGCGGGATGTTCCTTGCGTAGCGGATGCCCCTTCCACGTCGTGGGCATGAGGATGCGGCGCAGGTACGGATGTCCCGAGAACGTGACGCCGAACATGTCCCAGACCTCGCGCTCGTACCAGTTCGCGTTGGGGTATACGTCGGTGATGGTTTCGATGGACGGGCGCTCGCCGACCAATGGCGCCTTGATGCGAATGTCGGCGTTGCGGTCGAACGACAGCAGATGGTAGACCACGGTGAAATCCGAGGCCGGGTTCATCGCGCGGTCCGAACGAACGCGTTCATCGACGGCCGTCAAATCGTACAGCAGACGGTACGGCCTGTCGACGCCCGCCTTGAGGTGGCGGACGATCTCCTTCGCGCGGTCCGGTTTCACCCACAGCGTGGGGATGCCGTCGCGGGTGTGTTGCTCGGCGAGAATGGCGCCGTCGAAACGCTGGCGCAATTCGTCCGCGATGGCGGCGGCTGCAAGATCTGCGCTCACGTCACACCTCGTCCGGCGACCGGAGCGTGGTCGCGCGGCGTCGTTCGGGCGTTTTGAGATCGCGCTGCGAGGGCATTTCGGGCTTGATGACGCCCTGCGGCCCGACGACCCAGCTCATGGGACGTTTCTCGCGCCCGATCTGGTCTTGCAGCAGCATGAGGCCCTGCATGAATGCCTCCGGACGCGGCGGACAGCCCGGCACGTAAACGTCCACGGGGAGTATCTTGTCCACGCCCTGCACGACGCTGTAGATATCGAACATGCCGCCGGAATTGGCGCATGAACCCATTGAAATCACCCAGCGCGGCTCCATCATCTGCTCGTACAGCAGCCTGATGATGGGGGCGGTTTTGATGAACGGCGTGCCCGCGACGACCATGACGTCGGCCTCGCGCGGGGTGCCGCGAATGACTTCCGATCCGAAACGCGCCAAGTCGAACTTGCTGGTCAGGCTCGTGGCCATCTCGACAAAGCAGCATGACAACCCGAACGCGAACGGCCACATCGAGTTCTTGCGGCCCCAGGCGATGAGGTCCTGCAACCGTGCAAAAGCCCAGTTCTCGCCCAGTCCCGGCCACAAGGGCAGCGCTTTCTCTAACGCTTCTTTTGGTTTACTGAAAAACATGTTTTTTTAAGACTCACCACAAAGGCACAAAGGACACAGAGGAACACAAAGGTAAGAGCGAAAAATCCCATCCATAATTCCTGCGTCTCTTGTGCGTTCTGGGACTGTTCTCTTTCTCTGCGCCTTTGCGACTTCGCGCCTTGTGTTAATACTCTTCTTCACGAATCAAGCGCTCGTTGCCGCCACAGGTACGCCCACGAGGCGAATAATATGCCGATGAAAATGCAAATGTGGATATAGGCCGCCCACCCCAATTCCCGCGCGGCGGCCGCCCACGCGATCACGAACACGGATTCCAGATCGAACACGACAAACAGGATGGCTATCAGATAGAAATCGGCGGAGAACCGCACGCGGGCCGTGCCGGTCGAAACAATGCCGGATTCGTAGGGGTCGTTGTTCTTGCGCCCGGTCCGGCATTCGCCCAACAGATGAGACAACACGAGCATGCTCGCCACCACGACAATCGCGAGCGCAAAATACACGCCCAGCGGCCAATAGACGATGATTGGGTCCGTTGGAGGATTCACCCCGATCTCCTTGTCCGCGATCTTCGCCTTCCGGCGTGAGCGCGGGAATTCCGCCGGAACGCTTCGCGCCGCAGGGCCGATTCCGTTTTGCGCGATTCAGGAAATCCGGCCGCCCTGTCTGCGCGTTTGCGCACTATGCCACAAGCCAAGCCTTTGTCTCAACAGGCGGGCAGGGAAGCGACAGGGGCAACCGTCAGCGAAGGGCGCCTTGCCTCGGCATGCATGGCGCGCCCAGGACCGGTGACCGGCGGCTCATCCCTCGGTAAACGGAGAGGATTCCCGGCTCTTTTCAAAAGCCAGCATCCGGAGGGTTGCGCGCATGATCAGCAGGGAAGGCGCCGCCACGGCGACGTACAGGAGCAAGACAAAAACGGCCTTTCCGTACGAAGCGGGCGGGGTCAACAGATCCGACAGGTTGATCGAGGCCAACCCCAACACGAAAAATTGAACAAACACGGCTGGGCGCACAGCGTCCAAGAAAGAGCCGGGCGCGTCGTTCTCCCGGCTTAACAGCAATTCGATGCATACCGCCAGCACCGCGAAAATGCACGCAAAAAACAGCCCTACCAGCAGCAGGCGCAACGACACCCCCCGATCGTATTGCAACCCTGCAATCGACACGACCGAAATGCCGTAACAGAAGATGCGCCACATGGCGGACCGGAATTCTCCTCGCACGACGCCTTGCCCCCTGTGCATGCCCCCCCCTCCCAAGGTTCCGATCCGCGCGATCCCGGACGTCCCGATACGAACCGGACCGCTCGGCCTCTCCGGCTTCCTTTCTCTGCCGCGCCCGTCTCGGAGCCAGACGGATTACGTCAGCAGAGTCTTGAGCTCGGTCATGAACTCGTTGAGGTCTTTGAATTGGCGGTAAACCGACGCAAAACGCACATACGCGACCTCGTCGATTCGCTTCAGCCGTTCCATCACGGAAAGGCCGATCGTGTCGGTCGAAACTTCATGGTCCGACGAGTTGAAGAGCGCGCGTTCCACTTCGTCGATCAGGGCGTCGACTTGCTCCAGGCTGACCGGGCGCTTCTCGCACGCCTTGAGAATGCCGCTCTTGATCTTCCACCGATCGAACGGCTCGCGGCGGCCGTCTTTTTTGATCACCATTTGGGCTACTTCCTCGATCCGCTCATACGTCGTGAAACGCCGCGCACACTTCAGGCATTCACGACGTCTGCGGATGCTGTCGCCCTCTTTCGAAGCGCGCGAATCGACGACCTTGGCGTCGGTGTGAGCACAAAATGGACAGCGCATGGCAAACCTACACTCCCCTCGGTCGTTGGCGCCCTTCGCATGCGCCTGCTTTCCCCGAAACCAACAATATATAGTGCTATCGTGACTTTAGCAGACACAGGATATTGTGTCAAGAGAAAAAAGAAAGGGCGACGTTGCCATAACGGCACGTTCGGAAACACGTAAAACCCGCCAGATCCGTCTCCACCGCGCACTGCGCCCCGTGCTCGAGAACGACAACGGCTTCCTCCGCCAACAAGGCGTTTTCTCGCAACAAAATCATGAATCCAACGAAATCCCGGAAAGCGTATGGCGGATCGGCAAAGGCTATGTCGAACGGCTCTTCGCGTCGCGCCACGGCCCGCAACCCTTCCGGGAGCGTCACGCGATAGGTCTTGGCCCGGTCCGCCAAACGCGTGCGATCCAGGTTGGCATCGAGGATCTTGCTTACGGCCACATCTTCTTCCACGAAAGCGGCCCATGCGGCTCCCCGGCTCAGCGCTTCAATGCCGTTGGCTCCGGTTCCCGCAAACAAGTCCAAGAACCGACATCCGGGCAAACGGGGCATCAAGATGCTGAACAGCGACTCCCGAACCCGGTCCAACGTCGGGCGCACCTGTTGTCCTGGAGGCGTGTGAAGCGTCACCCCTCGAGCCTGGCCGGCTATGACGCGCATATCGTGTTTTCTCCTGTGGATATGTCAGGCGTAGTGTGCCATTCGCGGGCATGAAAAGTCATCCCGGTGGTCTCTTGCCGCCGTTGTTGTCAGGGATTGGGGAACGGCGTCGCGGATTTCAGGCGAAATATCGAGGTTTTTGCATGGATTTTTGTCCGCGTCGGCAGGCCGCGGACGGGCCTGCGCAGGCTTGTTTGCGTTTGCATGAAATGCCGGGAATGTGGATAACCTGTGGAAAACCTGGCGCCGGTGCAGCGTTTCATGCGCGCCCTGTTGTCGGGAATGTTCCCCAGTCAGGGCAATCGCATGGCATTTCGTTTTGCCCGAGCGTTCTCGTCCCCCTTTTCACGCTGGCTTTGTCGTTTCGTTCGTTCCTTTTTCTTCGTAAAGCCCGGTCTCTGTGTCGGGCGGGTTCATGCGCGGGGCACGGCGCGTTTCTTTGCGAAATCATGCAGACGCCACGAAAGGGGGCCGCGTTTGCGGGCTTTTTTCGAGGGGGTTGTTTCGTTTGTGGTTGAAGATTCTTAAGACCGCCCGGCACGGAGACCGGGCGCTACAACGGCACACGGAGACCGGGCGCTACAAGGAGATGGTGGCGTGGCAAACCTAGCACGTGAGACCGCCCACGCAAAGGGCGTTCACCCCTTTCCGATCTCCGCGTCCTCTGCGTCTCTGCGTTGAAAATGCCGACCCTAAACGCAGAGTCGCAGAGAACGCGGAGATACGCAGGGTGAAGACCGTGCTCGATCTGTTTCCCCTTGGGCGTGTCGCGACTCCGTTTTCCATCTTCCGGCGCGGCTTGGTGGCGATTGCCGGTGGTGGAGCATTTGACTGAAAAAGGCGGTGCGTGATAGCATAATCGGCCTGTCTCTGGAGGGACAGGCAGGCGGTTTACCCTTTTTGTTAGGAGGCCTAGGACACATCATGACAGAAGCAACCGAACCAACCGGCGAAGTCGTTGAGCAGACGGCTTCACAACCTGCGGCCGATGCCGCAATCCTTGTCGATGATCCGGAGTTGTCGATGGAGGAGATGGGGACCCTGTGTGACGAGACCCTTCAGAGTTTCAAGGAGG
>JAKJDA010000211.1 GCA_022706165.1 Candidatus Hydrogenedentota bacterium
CATCATGCCGCAGGCGCAATCGATCCGCGAACTGCTCGACAACGATTCTTATTGCATGGTCGTGAAGGAACGCGAACTGCGTAGTGCGCTCGATGCGCTCAAACGTCCGCCGAAGTTGGTGGTGACAGACTCGCAGGCGTTTTTGAAAGTTGCCGCGGACACGCCGCCGGACGTGCCGCTGACGAGTTTCTCGATCCTCTTCGCGCGGTTTCGCGGTGACCTCGTGACGCAGGTGCTCGGCACGACCGCCATCGACAAACTGAAAACCGGCGACCGCATCCTCGTCGCGGAGGCGTGCAGCCATCACCCCATCGCGGAGGACATTGGGCGCGTGAAAATCCCGCGTTGGTTGCAGCAGTACGTCGGCGGCAAACTCGACTTCACGCATGTGCAGGGCCACGATTTCCCCGAAGACCTCACGCCGTACAAGCTCATCATTCATTGCGGCGCGTGCACGGCGAACCGACGCGAGATGCTCAGCCGGATCATGCGCGCGCGACAGGCCGGCATCCCGATCACCAACTACGGCCTCACGATCTCGTACAGTCTCGGCATCTTCGAGCGCGCCCTCGGGCCATTCCCCGCGGCACTCGAAGCCTACCGAGAAGCGAAAAACGCTGGCCAGCGCACAAACGCATCGCCTGCGGATTGCGACGCCCCATCGGGCTTGCTGGACGAGCTATAGCCCAACCGCGTACACTGGGCGCGGCCAGGGCTCCGTTTCGGGCAGGTCCCTCTTTGGAATGGGACTATCCCCGTTTCAGAATAATGAATCGGCGCCTTTTTTGGATAAGGACGCACGTTCCGGATGACGAACGAGACTCTTGAGAAATACGATCTCGATCACGCAAGCATCGTTGCATGGTTGCGCGAAGAAGACCCTGCGCGTTTGGCCGAGCTGTGGGCGCGGGCCGACGCCGTGCGCAAAGCGCATGTCGGCGACGCGGTGCATCTGCGCGGACTCATCGAGATATCAAACCACTGCGCACGTGAATGCGGCTACTGCGGGTTGCGCGCGGGCAATCGCGATCTCGAACGCTATCGCATGCCCGAGGACGAAATCATCGCGTGCGCGCACGACGCCAAAACCTATCAATACGGCACCGTGGTCCTGCAATCGGGCGAGGACTACGGCATCACGGCGGAGTGGATGGCCAGCGTGATCCGGCGCATCAAAACGGAGACCGGCCTCGCCGTGACGCTCAGTCTCGGCGAACGCACCGATGAAGAACTCGCGTTGTGGCGCGAGGCCGGCGCGAACCGGTATCTGTTGCGTTTCGAAACGTCCGACCCCGACTTGTATCGCCTCATCCATCCGCCGCTGAAAGGACGGCCCGAACGTTCGCGCATCGAAATGCTGCGCGCGCTGCAATCGCTAGGCTACGAAGCAGGCAGCGGCGTGATGGTGGGCATACCGGGCCAGACCTACGAAACGCTCGCGCGCGACATCGAAACCTTTCGCGGACTCGACCTCGACATGATCGGCATCGGCCCCTACATCTCGCACCCCGCGACGCCGTTGGGCGAAGGCGCATGGCGACGCCCCATCGACGAACACGATCAAGCCCCAAACACCGAATTAATGACCTACAAAGCCGTCGCGTTGACCCGGCTGGCGTGCCCCGAAGCAAACATCCCCAGCACGACCGCCCTCGCAACCATCAACACGGCGCAAGGCCGCGAACTCGGCCTGATGCGCGGCGCCAACATCGTCATGCCCAACCTCACCCCGGTGAAATACCGCGCACTGTACGAAATATATCCCGCCAAGGCCTGCATCAACGAAACCTCCGGCGAATGCCGCACGTGCTTGACGGCGCGGATTCGATCCATCGGACGCGAAATCGGTCAAGGCCCCGGCGAACGCAAACGACGTAGCGACGCATGAGCAGAAAGCCCGGAGACGGAAAACTGCGCCGCGCGCACCTCGAACGCTTGATGCACTACTACCATTTCGTGAGCGAACGAATCGCGCAACATACAAGCCACGCCGTGTCAAGCGCGGAACTCGCCTCCGTGCTAAACATGGACGACACCCAAGTCCGCAAAGACCTGGCCGCGATTGGCGTTCAAGGCTATCCCCGCGTCGGCTTCAAATGCGCAGAGATCGCCCAAGCCGTGCGCGGCGTTCTTGGATTTGGACAGACATCAAAGGCCATTCTCGTCGGCGCGGGACGACTTGGCGGCGCCATGGCCGCCTACCGCGGCTTTTCCCAGTACGGCATGACGATCGTCGCCCTGTTCGACGCCGACCTGAACCGCGTAGGCAGCGTCGTCGGCGGACATGTCGTGCAACCGATTCAATCGCTCGAAATGGCGATCCGCCGGCACGGCGTGCGCCTCGCCATCCTGACCGTCCCCGCCGAAGCGGCCCAGGAACTCGCCGATCGCCTCGTCGCCGCAGGCATCCGCGCCATCTGGAATTTCGCCCCCACCGGCCTAACCGTCCCCAGCGGCGTGTTCGTCCGCCACGAACTCATTTCCGTCGGCCTCGCCGAACTGTCCTACTTCCTCAAAGGAACCGAGGGCGAAGACGAAACCCACGGCGCGTAAACCGGCAAGACCGATTTGACGCGACGCCATTGTCTTAATCGAATAGAAACACTACCCCCCGACCACTCGCACGCGACCCGCAATCCCTCGATATAAATGCACATTATCGGTCCAAGGGCCGGCTCTCTTTCAGCTTCTCCTCGATTCCGTCGCAAAGTTTGTTAGCGGTAACAACGTACGACGCATCTGCGGCAGCCTGCGATTCGGGCGAGGCAAGCGGGGCGAGTTTGCCTTCGGATTCGAGCGCGCGGCGTTCAAGGACCGTCGCGACGGCCTCGACGGCAAGTCGTGCATGCGCCGCCTCGTAGGAACCGGCTTTGCCCTGCTTCAAGAGCGCGGCATGTACCTGTGCGAGCTTCTTCCCGCGCGCACACAGGGCCTTTATCTCATCGGAAGCATCCGCAGGAACCACCACCTTCGGAAGTTTCTCCACCTTCACGCGCGGCACGCGCACGGGCTTCGTGCCGCCCATCGCGACGCATATCCGCGCGGTCTCGGGCAGATCCGCATACGAGAGATGAATCGACATCGCGTCGAACTGTTTCCAGGTCCTGCCATTGATCGTGACCGCCGTGACCGGTCCCGCGCCAATAGTCGACAGATAAAGTCGTTTCGTTCCGAAACGAATCGGGAAGCGCTGATCAAGCCGCGTGATGGTCGAGGGGACATGCGGGACCAAGTCGAGCGCATCGGCCCTGTAGAGATATTCGAACAACCCGCGAACCATCGCAGCGGGAGGCGCGAAGGTGTCGTAACACAGGTTGATCGGCTCCTTGGGCTGATACACCGCCGCGCCAAAATCGACCAGCGGATTGTCCATGCGAAACTGCCGTGCGAACTTCAGAATTGCCTGCATCGTGCGGCGCATCTCGTCGTGCTTGCCGAAACGCGCATACGCCATCATCATGCGCCCCTCGCACGTCGACCAATGCCCGCCGTTCACCCATGTCCCATTCGCCCACAGGCCCTCGGGCTTCTCATACATGTCGTCGAGGCCAGGCGCGTTCGCAAGGATCAGGTCGTGCGGACGCAACTCCGGAATGTCCAGCATCTTGTCAAGAATCCTTTTCGACTGCGCATCATCGGCCACGCGAAAACAAACGGCGTCGTGATTCGGCGACGCCTCGAAATAGCCATATTGCGCCGCGCCATACACGCCATGCCGCGTGCCGTCCGGATCCAATGATTTGATGAAACAGCCGTCGGGCCCCGCGAGTTCCGGCAAGCCCTTCCGCGCAAGTGCGCGATGCTCCATGTATTCAGCGGCCCTTGCTTCGTTGCCCGCCAGCTTCTCGACCTCGATCAACCGGTCGAGCGCGGCAATATACGTGATCGACAAACCCGCGAGATAAGCCTTGCCATACGTGCCGTCGGGTTTCTTGTAGCCCGCATAGCTGGGCGCGAGCAAATTGCCCGCAGGTCCCGCGAGAAAAAGATTCGTCTTCGGGTCACGACGCGACTCCACAAACGCCGCCACGCGTTCCAACATCGGCAGGTAATGCGCGATGGCCTTCTCGTCGCGCGAGATCAGCAGCAACTCGCACTGCATCAACAGACCCGCCGCGCTGAATTCCACGCCCCAATCGTGGATGTCGATGCGGCCGTCGCCCTGCTTATACATGACCCAGCCCGGCGACGCGCAGTCGCACAGACAACCGTCCGGCGCAACCCACTTGTTTGCGCCCTCGCGCTTGCCATCGCCCATCTGACTGAACCACAAGTCCTGCGCATTCTGCAGGAACGTCGTGAAAGGCTCCTCGAAGAACGGCAACGCACAATACGTCGCGCCGTAGCTGTTCTGCACCCACCACGCCTCCCACGTCGCCCCCTCAACAAGGCCGTTCCACTTCGGCATGTACAACATGGACATATTTTGAAACTCGGGATCGGGCGCAAACATCCGCCGCGAAATGTCGAGCAACTGCAGATACTCCACGTCCCCACTGCCCGAGAAATACTTGCCCTCGAACGGTTCCGCTGCGTTCACCGCGGTTGATGTCGCTCCCAACGCAAACATGGAGCCGGCAATGGAAAGCATGACGGAATGGATAGGCATGGCGTCCTCCTGCTTCGATATTTCCAAAGTCTTGACCATCTTACACACACCCACCATGCCTTTACCAAAACAACACGGCCTCCGAGCATTGCCGCCCAGAGGCCGTTGTGCACTGCCCCTCTCCCGTCCGCTACTCGCCCAGCTTCTGCCTGTTGACAAGCCGCGTGATCCACAAATCGATATACTCCTTGCCCAAGGCCTGCAACACGTCAATGCCTTGGGTCCGCCCAAACGCCAGCGCCGATTCCCGCGCCAACAACCGCGCCTGACGCCGCTCACGATCCGTCAGCTTCCCATCCGCGCGCGCCTCCTTGATCGCCCGAACATACGTCCGATACGTCTGCTCGACGCCCGCCTCAAGAGCCTGCACCGCCATGTCCATGCGCGCGGTCCGCCGCCGCGTGAACCACTCGCCCGATTTCGCCACCGTCCAAATCGCCCCCAAAATCCCGCCCAAAAGAGTCAAATTCCCATCCGTCAACAACGCTTCCATATCCTTCTCCCATGCTTACTGCAACATCGCGCGCACATCGATGATGTACCCATTCACCCCATCGCTCACGTCACGAACGCACGTCATGCCCGGCTTCACATACAAATTCGCCAACGCAAGACAATTGGCGTCCGCCGGAGCTCCCGTCGGATTCGGCGATTCCGTTCCCGTCTTCACGCTGACGTCCCACGTATCCACCCGCGCCTGCACCACGTCCACCCGCGGATTCGTCACCGGCGGCGTCACGTCGATCGTTTGCAACGACTCCGACAACGCGTACGGGCTTCCCGAGATGTACGCGTATCCCGGCATCACCAACACCGACAGCCCTTCAGGCGACGTCGCCACAACCTTCAAATCATCCGCCGTCGCCCCCGCGACCACCCCATCGCCGCCGCCCCACCGCATGTTCAACAAAAAATGCACCAACGCCAACGCCGACTCGATCCGATCATCCCACGCATTCAACTTCGACGACCCCACCGGACGTTCCTGATACG
>JAKJDA010000212.1 GCA_022706165.1 Candidatus Hydrogenedentota bacterium
CGGCCCTCGCCTGCGCGCGCCTGGGCCGCCGTGCGCTTCTGCTCACGCTCAACCTCGACGACATCGGGCGCATGTCGTGCAACCCCGCCATCGGCGGCGTGGCCAAGGGCCAGCTCGTGCGCGAGATCGACGCCCTCGGCGGCGAAATGGGGCGGTGCATCGATCGGACAGGCATCCAGTTCAAAATGCTCAACCGCTCAAAGGGGCCGGCGGTGCATTCGCCGCGCGCCCAGGCGGACCGCACGGCCTACCAATACGACATGAAGCGCGTGTGCGAAGCGGAGCCGTATCTGACGCTCAAGCAAGGGGTCGTTGACGAACTGCTGGTCGAGGATGGCGCCGTGCGCGGCGTTCGCACCGCGACGGGCGCAACATTCGCGGCGCGCGCGGTCATCGTCTGCACCGGGACGTTCCTCAACGGCATGCTGCATTTTGGCATGACCGGCGTGCCGGGCGGACGCGCCGGCGACATGGCCGCCACCGGGCTTGGCGCGTGGTATCGCGCCGCTGGATTCGACGTGGGGCGCCTCAAGACCGGCACGTGTCCGCGCTTGCATCGACGCAGCATCGATTTCAGCGCGTTGATCGAGCAGCCCGGCGACGAGGACCCGCGCCCCTTTTCGTTTTCGACGCCCATCGAGGGTTTTCATCCCAACCGCGTCGTGTGCTGGATCACGCACACGAACGAGGCGACCCACGGCGTGATTCGCGCCAATCTCGATCGGTCGCCGATGTTCTCCGGGAAAATCGAAGGAACGGGCACTCGCTATTGCCCGAGCATCGAGGACAAAGTCTTTCGATTCGCCGAGCGGACTTCGCATCATCTATTTCTGGAGCCGGAAGGGCTGGACACGGCGGAAATCTACGTGAACGGTCTTTCGACAAGCCTGCCGGAAGACGTGCAATACGCGATGCTGCGCACGATTCCCGGACTGGAAGCGGCGGAAATCATTCGGCCAGGCTATGCGGTCGAATATGATTTCGTAAACCCCATCCAGCTTAAGCCGACGCTCGAAACGAAACGCGTGCGCGGCTTGTTTCACGCAGGCCAGATCAACGGCACCTCGGGGTATGAAGAGGCGGCGGGGCAAGGCCTCTACGCCGCTCTGAACGCGGTGCGCATGGTGCGCGGCGAGGAGCCTCTCGTTCTCGGGCGCCATGAAGCCTATATCGGCGTGATGGCGGATGATTTGGTGACGCGCGGCGTGCTCGAGCCCTATCGCCTGTTCACGTCGCGCGCGGAATACCGCCTGGCGCTGCGCCATGACAATGCCGACGCGCGCCTCGCGCACAAGGGCATCGGGGGAGAATCGTTTGTCGCGCGAACGCGCGCCAAGCAACAAGCGGTCGCTGACGAGATACAACGGTTGGACGAGACAACGGTCCACCCTTCCGAAGAAGTCGATCGGCGGCTCGCCATCGACGGCGCGGGGCGGCTCGCCGGCGCCGTAAAAGCGTCGCACTTGCTCACGCGGCCCGGCCTGCGCATCCAGACTTTGTGGGAAATGGCGCCGCCCCCTGCGGCATTGTCGTTCGAGATAGCCGAGCAAGTGGAAATTCAGGTGAAATACCGCGGGTATTTTGAAAAGCAGGAGCGCGCCCTGGAGCGGTTCCGCGAAACCGAAGCGCACCCCATACCCGGGGACATCGACTATCTATCCCTCAGCGGCATTCCCATGGAAAGCAAACAGCGGTTGGCGCAAACGCGCCCCTTGACCCTGGGTCAGGCGGCGCGCATCCCCGGGGTGCGGCCCACCGATATCGCCATGCTGCACATCCACCTCGAGAAATTGACGCGCGGCGCGAAACGCGGCCTTGCGTGACGCGCGATCAGGCGGCTATCGATACAGTCCTAACGCGCTGTTAATGACCATTTGCACATCCAGCGCATCGGTCACGCCGTCCTTGTTCACGTCCGCCGCATACCGCTTGAGATCGGACAAGCGCAAGGCCCCGTGGATGGCCATCTGCACGTCCACCGCGTCCACCGCTCCGTCCTTGTTAAAATCGCCGATCTTGACCGCTCCGATCGTCCGGATCGGCGATTGCACGGGCGAACCCGCCAAGTTGTTCGCGGAACGCAGCACGACCACGAAATACCACTTGTCGCCGACTCGCGTCGCGGAAGCCGGCAGGGTGCGGCGATCTTGAAAGGCCGGGGCCCAGGCGTTGTTCCGGAACCAGTAGATCGATGGCTCGCCCGTGGCGATCGAATCCAAATCGATGGAGGAAAAATCGCCTTCCAGCATGTCGTCGTCTGTCGGATCTTCCGGGAACAAGGTTAAATTGTTCGCGACGGGCAGTCGATGCTTGTCGGCGACCACCAACTTCACGTACTGGCTGGCGCTCTCCGGCCCCAAGGAGGCCATCACGAACACCGACAAACTTCCGGAATCGTTGAAGCCGGGGGTCCAATCAAACGTGGCCGAGCCGTCGCCGTTTTGCCGGTACACGGCATTCATGGGAAGCCCGCTCATGGTGATAACCGGCCTGCCCACCGGCGCGGAAGCGCGGGCCGTGAAGGTGATGCGCTGTTGTTCCTCGCTGTATTGCACCGGAATCGGATCGAGCGTGACCACCGAAGGCGCGGGAAGCTCGCTTAGATCGCTCATGAGCGTTTTGCCGGCGATGACCGGGTCTTGCGGCACGCCGCGTCCGTCGGATATCCCGGCCACGGCATTGCGCGCGTTGACATCGGCATAGGTGAAGCGGATATGGCCGCTGAAGAAAATTTCCGCCTGGAACGTGTTGGCCGCCAGGCGACCGTATTCTCGGATGTTCTCCCAGGTGACGACAAGCTTATCGGGGAGGACCTTATACCAAACCTGGCCGCCCGCTTCGGGCGAAAGATCGGCGAACAAGGGGGAAATGCGCGGTATCGAGTAGTGGTTCAAATACGTCGGCGTGAAATTGGCCGCACTGTACTCGTTGAGGCCAAATTGCTGGAAGAGCACGGTGGGCATGATGTAGCCGTTTGCCGCGATGATCCAACTCGCATACTCGTTGCCCATGAACGGAATCGCTATGGGCAGCGTGGGAATTTGGACGAATCCGTCTTCGGAGGGGTTGACGAGAATCGCGTTGCCGCGCGTGACCGGAAGGTCGCTGCTGGGATAGTCGATGGAACTGCCCGCGTAATTCGAGTAGTTGACGTAGTCCTCGGGTCTTTTGGAGGCCGCCGCGAGGCGCGGATCGCCTATGGGCGCAAAGGTGATTTGCTTTTGCGCGAGATCGACGGGCGCAAAGAACGAGAAGGCTTCGCTCAGGTGATCGGGGGTATGCGTTCCCGCCACCACATGGTTCAGGGCTCGCTGGCTGTATCCGCGGCGCTCGTTTCCAAAGAAGGCGAACACGCTGTAGTAGTATTCGCTTCCGGCCACCGTCAAATTGTCGACAAAGCGTTGTCCTGCTCCTGTGTAGACCACTTGGCCGGACGGATCGTACGGCGAATAGACAAACTCGTTCATCTTGCGGACCACCGCCGTATAGGCGTAGCCGGATTCGGCGGAGGGATTGGTCCAGGTCACGGTCACTGCATTGGAGCCTGCGCGGGGGGTGACGCGGCACGAAGGCAGCTTTTCCGCAAAACTCATGTTGTTGTACGAGTTTTTCAGTATCTGGACGGCGTAACACGCCTGGTAGACATTGAACACGTCCTCGTCGGTGATGATCGCCGGATTCTGGTCCGTGGCCGCCTGAACCAGCGAGAATCCCAAATCATAGTATTGCGACGACGGGACGAGATACTTGACCTGGGTCGCGTAGAAAATGCGCGCCGCCTTGAGCAGCCCGATGCCGCTCACGAAATGGTTGTTGAACTCTTGTCCGTCGCTCAGCAGGAAGAAGGCCTTGCTGCCGACGGAACAGTTATGATGCACGCCCCCTCTGTCCTGCCACCCGTCGTACCACCCCGGCCCGAGATAACGATCGGGCATGGGGTAATCCCGCACCATGAAACTCCAGTCATACATCCGGTTGATGATCTTCGTGGGATCCGCAAGGTCGCGCGTGTATCCTTCGTACGGAATGTCCTCGCCCATCACCCACTTCACGCTCGGCGCATCGTTGCCTTTGCCGTTCACCTGGTCCACCGCTTCGCCGAAGACGTCCGACATCATTTCACTCAGAGCGCCCGATTCCTGCGAATAGATGAGTTGCGACGAATAGGCCGTGACGGCGTGGGTCAACTCATGCGCTGCGACATCGTCCGTCACGAAGCTTCTTCCAAAATACATGCGATTGGTGTAGTCGTTTTCCCTCGCCCCCTTGTCCAGGTCGACGTCGGCGTCCCCCGCGAAAAACGCGTTCCGCATGGGACATCCATAGGAATAACTGCAAAACCGGACCGTCGCGCCCAAGGGAACGCCTTTGTTATCAAAACTGTCTCGGCCGTAATTGTTGTAGTAAAAGTCGTAGGTGTCGCCCAAATAATCGTAGGCGTTATTCACGTCCGTCACCGACGAGGCCAGATCGCCTTCGAATCGCGCCCGGTATCCGGGGGGAAACACGGTCAGGGAATCCCTGCCGTCGTAGATTTTGCGCATTTTGGCCTGGGCCACCAGCGAATAGCGCAACAGCACTTCGGCGGTGTGGGCGTCGGCCAACACCTGTTCGTGGATCAGGCTGGATGGCGCCCCTTTCACGCGGAAACGCCACACCAGCCGCGGCTTTCCCTGTTTGGCCAGCATCCCCGGATCATACACGGCCAGGTCGGCGGAGGAGGCCGTCATCGCCTGATCCGGATAGTCGCGCTGCACGGCGGAGACGCCCATGGTTTTCGCCTTGGCCGAACTGGCGCGGGGCGTCAGCGATACGATGCCTTTGTCGAAGACTTCCGTATCGCGCAACGCGCCGGTGGTCACGGACTTGACGGCGCCGTCCTCGTTGAGGTTCACGTTGATGCGCGCGCCGAAAACGGGAAGTCCCGCATAATATTGATCAAACTTGACGTTGGCGCCTTCGGCGTCGCGCTGAACTTTCGACGGCACGATCCGCAGCTTGGGACTCGCCATGCCGAATGCCGTGGCGTGTTCGGTCATGAATTCCAGAGCAAGGTCTTCCGGGGACAACGGAAACGCCGATTTCGCCGCAGGCTGCGCTTCCCCCCCGACGCCGAAAACCGCGCTGCGGGGAGCGCCGAGATTCACCAAATTCCCGTTCTCATCCTGCATCGCCAAAGGGGGCAGCGTGGCCGCGGCGCCCTTGAGCGATTTGAACACTTCTTTCACGTCCTCGCGCGAAAGATCGGCTGCGATCGCCGTAAGCGGAAAACCCAGAATTGCCGCGAATGCCGCCAGTTTCCACGAGAAACGCATGGTAGATCTCCTGCCTCCGGCACGCGCTGCGGCGCCGTGCCCGTCGTTTGTCCGCGTATCACGCCTCGCGCCCCAAAAAACAGCTCTTCCCGGGCTCATCCCCGTCATCCGAAATGGGCCGGACTTCCGCCCACTCCACGACGGACAAGGCGCACAAAGGGACACATTTCCACCTCTTCTGTTCTACACTAGCCTCTTCCGACAAGTCAAGGGTTTTCCCTTGGCCATCATATTGAAAAATCAAGCCGTACTGTCCTTTGCGGCGAGGGAGGCCGC